>DAOWJU010000274.1 GCA_030640215.1 Desulfuromonadales bacterium | reverse complement strand
GCTGAGAAGGCTCGTTACTATGCGGTGACTCCGGGGAAACGGATTGGCATGGGACTGGCTTTTCTGGCTCTGCTAGCGGTGACCTCTTTCGGTATGCTGGCGACGCAGATTCCCCTTGATAAATTCCAGCAACAAGGGGCTAATGTTCAACAATCCCCGGAAGATTATAACTCGCATATCAGGATTCGTTAGGAGACTGTCGGATTTGCAGCCGGGTCATGGATAGCCCGACATTCTCCTGGCTCCTGACATCAGACATACCTCAATGACAAAGTTAGCTCTTTATTCATCGTCAACAATATTGAAAGGATTACCTCAATGAAAAAGATTACTTCCCTCTGCCTCGTAGCCACCTTAAGCATGATTGCCACTTTTGCCATAGCTGACGAAACCTACCTCTGCACTTACGGTCAAGAAGAGAGAGTCATCAGCGTTGTGTATCAAGATCAAGTGAAGAAAGTCCCCTGTGAAGTCCATTACCAGAGAGATGGCGTCACAGAAACGCTCTGGGATGCAAAGGATGAAGTCGGTTACTGCGAAGAGAAGGCAAAGGCGTTTGTGGAGAAACAGCGTGGCTGGGGCTGGCGATGTGACGACAAGGGGGAGGGGAGATAACGTTATTCCCTATCAAATTTTTAGAGGAGGAGATGTAATGCCAAAGCAGGTTATATTTATCATCTTTGTCGCTGTCATTGTTCTTGCTGGGTTTTTGGCTTATACGCAGCTTCAACTGTTGCAGTAGTTTCTTCACTGTCAGCTCATTGATTGTCAGGCAGATTACTAGACCTCCAGAGCAACATGCAGTACGCTAGAATATAGATAGTCACTGAAAAAGCATAATTCTTCATTGCAGTAGACAGGTGAGTGTGATGGGTGAGTCAAAAAACCGTTCTCAAGGATTTACCCTGGTCGAATTGATGGTGGCCCTGGCCATTGCCGGAATAGCCCTGGCGCTCGTCTCTGGCTTTTTCATCTCGCAATCTAAAATTTTCACCACCCAGCACCAGATAGTGGAATTGCAGCAGAGCCTTCGTGTCAGAATGTTTCTCATGGAGCGGGAGATTCGCCAAGCGGGGTACAATCCCGGCGGGTTGACAGAGGCCACAGCTGATAGTGACGGCATCGATAACAACTGCGACGGCACCACAGACGAAATCGACGATACCGCTACATTGTTTGTGGATGAATCTGAATCGATCGGATTCCAGGTTGCCTTAGCAAGCACGGTGACCTTTTCTCTGGACAAGGATGGCGACGGTACCGCATGCGGGGAGAAAGAACGCATCACCTACGCGCTGAACGGAACAACCCTGGAGAGAAACGGCAGGCCACTGATCGCGAACATCGAAGTTCTCAATTTCGTCTATCTTGATAAAAACAGTGCTGTCGCCACCTCGATTGGCGATATTCTCTCGGTGCAGATAGCCATCATCGGTCGAACAAAAAAAGAAGATCCTTCGTATAACAATACGAAATCTTACGCAAACCTTCAGGGGGCTGAAATTCTTGCCGCCCAGAACGATGGTTTCCGTCGCAGGTTGCTGACGTCCCAAGTCTACTGCCGAAACATCAGCGATTGAGTCAGGAGTTGAGTATGCTTTTACCTGAGAAGCCGATGAACACGTTTAAAAACAACGATAAGGGGTTCAGCCTGGTAGAGGTCCTGTTCGCGCTTTTCATCTTTGCCGTGGGGATCCTGGCTGTCGCCCTGATGTTAGATACTTCTATTCAGAAGAATTCATCGGCAAGACTCATGTCTGAAGCAACGGAAATTGCACAGTACCAGATGGAAAAGCTGATGAGTGTTTCCTATCATGACGCTGGCCTGAACGAATCCTCCAGTCCTTATGGGCCCAATACCATCGGAAATTACAACGTCTCCTGGACAGTGCGGGAAGATTTGCCGATGTCTGACATGAAAACGATCAACCTGACAGTGGCATGGAATGATCTGGGGAAGGGTAAAAGCCTCACCGTCGATGCCATAAGGCAATGAGGCCCATAGCGTTTCGTTGGGCTAAAAGGGAAAGGACCGTACCTATGAACAAGCAAGCCTCACTGACAGGCAACGATCGCGGTTCGGTACTTCTTGTCTGTCTGTTTCTCCTTGCCCTGATGAGCATTTTTGGCATGATCGCACTGAATGCCACCGACACTGAGTTGAAAGCAGCAGGTAAGCAGAAGGTTTCCCTGCAATCCTTTTTCGCCGCAGAGTCCGGTATTTCAGAAGCCATGAGGAGACTCAAGGAGGCCTCTTCCTCTTCTGACTATATGGGCGACACTGATTCGCCCCTCGACCCCGATTGGTCGGCCTACATCTTGACGACCGACAGCTGGGCAACCTCCGACGATCCCTATTATGACAGCAGTCTGAGCAATTACATCCCCACCTCCAGCGACTTCACAAATACGACGATCCAGGCAAACAGCAAGCAAAGCAACCTTTCTTACTTTGTCCGCATCAGACACAAACGTGAATACGATGCTGAAAAGGCGGGCCATACAACCAGTTACCCTCATTATTTTGACGACGACGCTATTACTGCGGCCAATAGCAATGCTTCACGAGGTGGCATCGTTTATTACGGCTACGGCGATCCTTTTCAGGCGACCAAGGCGATGCAATTTACAACATCGAGTACGACACAGCATCACCCGGTAGAGATTATCACCACCTACGGATTGCGCGGAGACAGCTTTATTGTCACCGAAGCTGAGGTGGCCAGAAATCCGGGCATTGCGGTTGTCGGGGCCATTTACTCCAAGGGGGACTTCACCGGGAACGGCAACTCGGCAACCGTCTCCGGTGTCGACAATTGCGGCAGCGTGGCTGATCTGCCCGCGATTTACACTCTCGACCCGGCAACTTCGTCCATTAGCGGCGCAACTGTGGATGGTGTCGTTGACAGTGGTACAGATGATCTCGACCTCGATAACTACGTTGACACGCTCAAGAATGCCGCCTCATCACAGATCACCCTGACCGCGGATGTCAATGGCAGTAATTACGGATATCCTGGCGACTTTGTCACTGTATATTCAGAGACTTCCGGGAATGTCGGTGGACTGAAAATGTCGAATGTCAATGGTTTCGGAAATTTGATAGTTGAGGGCGATCTGACCATGGGTGGTGGGTTTACCTGGACCGGCCTGGTTGTGGTGACCGGCATCCTCACTTTCAACGGTGGTGGCTCCGGGGTAAACATTACTGGTGCAGTCATGTCCGGGGACGCTGTGGATTTGAACGGCGGGCTGGAGATCTATTACGACAGTTGTGCTGTGGGTAAAGCTTTGAGCTCACTGAACTATGAACTGATCAACTGGCGACAGCTTTGAGCTTCGGATAACACCTCTGTCTCTTACACCATCGTAACCCCATACGTCTTAGCCACCTTGCGTAAATAATCCTCATCCTCGCACATACTCTTCCCCGGTTCATCGGAAATCTTCGCCACTGGTTGGCCATTGGCGCGGACCATCTTAATGACGATATTGAGTGCTTTGATACCGACATCATTACCAAGGTTAGTGCCGATGCCGAACGACATCTGTATCCGGCCGACGAAGCGTTCGTAGATCTCGATCATACGTGGGAAATCGAGGCTGTCGCTAAAGATCAGGGTGCGGGTCAGGGGATCAATGCCACAGCGGCTGTAGAGCTCGATTGCCTGCTCGCCCCAGGCGAAGGGGTCGCCGCTGTCGTGGCGCAGGCCGCTGAAGGATGAGGCGAGAACAGGGTCGAAATCGCGGCAAAAAGCGTTCATGCTGTAGTTGTCGGTCAAGGCGATACCGAGGGTGCCGTGGAACTCGCGCACCCAGCCATTCAGTGCGGCGCGCTGCGCCTCAGCAAGCTCGACCACCCCCTGCCAGGCCTGTAGCCACTCATGTGCCATGGTGCCAATCGGCGTGATCCCGAGATTCCAGGCGAGATAGAGGTTGCTGGTACCGGCGAGGTGTTGTGGTGCTCTGTCACGAAAGATCTCGACCATCTCGTACTGCCACATTTTCGATGCCCGACGCCTGGTCGAAAAATCAGCTATCTTCACTCCGGCCAGATCGGTGCGATCGCTCAGGAGTTTGAGTTTTGTCGCCAGCCGCGCACGACCTACCTCCGGATCAAAGCCGCCTTCGAGTTCAAATGAATTCAACTCACTGATGATCGCCAGAGCATAAATTTCAAACAAACAGATTGCCAGCAGTGGTCCGCGAAAGCGTAGGTCTATGTCACCATTTGCGAGTGATCTGGTGAAGATGTGCTCAGGGTTGAGTTGGAAACTGCGCAGATAATCGAGGAAGTCGGCTTTGAGAAAAGGCAAGGAGGCGAGATAGGCGAGCTCGTCTTTCCTGAAACGGAGTTCACAGACCAGGTCGAGTTGGCGCTTGACCTCCGGCAGGATTTTAGTCAAGTCGGTGCCGTTGCCGGTCAGGTTGCGACAGTTGAATTTCCACTCGGCCTCAACGCCGGTAAACTCCGGTGCATGGTAAAATGCCTGCATCATCGTCAGTTTGTAGAGGTCGGTATCAAGTAGCGATGTAATCAAGGCATTGCGTGGCATGATATTCATCCCGACGGATCGGTTGGTTGTAGTAAGGCAGAAGACTTTAACTCATTGGCACTCTGGATGGTCTCGACCCCGGCGAGGCGCATCTGTGCCAAGTCATCTTCGAGGGTCGCCGGGTTCACGCTGCGGCAGGCGCCGAGGTTAACGATCACCCGGAACCCGGCCGCGCTCAGTTGCAGCGCAGTGGTCTTCATGCAAAAATCGGTCGCCAGGCCACCGACAATCACTGTATCAACCAAGCGTTCCCGTAGCCATTCAATTGCCCCGGTTGATTCGGTGCAGGCCAGATCGTGAAAACAAGAGCCGTACGGATGCTTCTCCGGATCAACTCCCTTGCGCACCACCAGGTCGTAGGCGTCCTCGTCCGGCAGGCCGGGAATCAACATGTTTCCCTTGGTACCGACCACGCAGTGTGCTGGCCATTTGACATCCAGGTTTGGATAATCTCCTTCGACCGGAGTCATGACAGCGCTTGGATCAGTGGTAATCCAGGGGGCAGCAGCGGGATGGTCTTCCTTGCTGGCCACCCGGTAGGCAGCGTATCCAGCCTGCCTGTTGAGCTCATCGGCGATCTCGTCACCGCCGCTGACTGGCAGCTCGTCCGGGCACAAAGGCGTGAAGCTGCACTGAGGATCGACATCGAAGCTTGCGGTTTTCTCTTTAACTGTAAACATCTTGTCTTCTTTACACAGGTCTGTTTAGAGTGCTTGAGTAATAGCCCAACTTGAGGGTCGTTCTCAGTATATCTTATGATGGCCCGGAGAGGTCGTACTGTCTCCCATTGACATTCTCTCCTAGTATTCTAACGTTTAAGAACAACTACCGAAATAATTGACTGTAACCCATCGGTAAAGGAAGTCGCTGTGCCCCTTTCCGATATTCCCTTAAATGTTCTGGTCGTCCTGTTCCTGACGGTCTTCATCCTGATCGGGATTTACCCGGCGGTGAAGAGAACTGTCGAGAGACTCCGCAAGCTTGTTCACTCCGCCGCTCAACCGAAAAACCCTATCGCTCCACTCCTCAATGATGTGCATGCAGATATATTTGCGGATCAGTCAACCTCACGGCAATTAAACGACTTCGAAACTCTCGTGCTCCGGCGAATCGCACAGGCTGGCGGCAAGTCCCTTTCTCGAAAGCAGGTGAATGCACCTCTCCTTTTAGGCATGGCAATCCTCCACAAGACGCTGAAGTCACTCCATCGCCGAAGACTGATCCATGTCAAATTGTCTATGCTGCTTGGACAACGATTTAGCCTCTCCGAAGCAGGGCGTCGGTATGCAATTGAACAGGGCTACATTATAAGAATCCAAGAGCGCAAAGGAATACTGGGGTAGGGGCAACCGCTCTCTGTCTCTCCCAATAGCCCGCCATGCTCTTGCAACTTAGAGCATCCGTTCCCAGTTCACCCGGCAGATGTCGGGATCACCGGACCAGGATATGTTGAGTATACCCTGGTGTGACTTGTGCAGGACTCGGCCCAAATGCTCGGCTAATTTTTTCTCCGTGGTCTCGATGACCAATTTGTCATTGTCACGGAGGCTGCGAATAACCCTCTCAAAAGGGTTTTTCGCGAGCGCTTTGTGTTCCTCGTTTTTAAGAATCCGCTGGATCTCCTCTTCATGTTCCCACAGATAGCTGCCGCTCAGGGTCACGATCCCTTCAGGGTATCCCGCAGCGATCTTCTGACACGCAGGACAGTTGATCCAGTTTGCCTTGGGGTCTGTTTTCAGCTTTCGATATGCTTCCGGATCGAGCGTCCAGTGTTTATGCTGATAGACCGTTTTACAAGTCATGCAAAGTGAAGGTTCTTTCAGCCCTTCTTGTGGCATAAATGGGTCCAGGCTGGTTTGTTGCCGTCCGCGTTTGTTGCTAATGCCATATTTCCTGACGTCTTTTTTCATGACATCCTCCTTTCCCGAATCGTCCACACTTCTTGTTTTAATTATATCACTATATTTTTTCTGCGAATGACTCCTGGATGGTAAAATAACAACTATTTATCAAATAGCTAGGCAAAGAGATGGGGACGGCGTGTTCAGTGGTTCCTGGCGGAGAGGGCGATCATGATGGCACGTGTAGAGTGTCAAGCGAAGGGCGGTAAATTCCGTTGATAGACAGAGTTTTGCTCTTAGTACAGAAAATGTTTTATCTTCTCTCCCTTCTCTCCAATCTCAGTCATCGCATCAATACCTATCTGCAAGTGGCTGTCGGACCATTGTTGGGTCACCTGCAGGTCTGATTCCTCGGTTTTTATTCCTTCGGGAGTGAGTGGCATATCCGATACCAGCAACAGTGCACCACGGGCGATGACGTTGTAGTGACCGACGATAAAGATAGTCGCAGTTTCCATGTCGATGCCTATGCTGGTCATTTCCTTAAGTTTTGTTAAGAACGACTGGTCGTGTTCCCAGATACGTCGATTTGTTGTGTAAACCACGCCCGTTCGGTAATCGTGGCCGAGTTCGAGGATCTTTTCGGAAACAAATTTGTGCAGCTTGAATGACGGTAATGCAGGGACCTCGGCCGGGAAGTAATCGTTGCTGGTCCCTTCGCCACGAATTGCGGCATTCGGTAGAATAAAGTGGCCGATCTCAGTCGACCTCTTCAGTCCGCCGCATTTGCCTAGGAACAGTACGCCTTTCGGTTGAATTGCGCTGAGCAGGTCCATAATGGTGGCCGCATTCGCAGAGCCTATACCGAAGTTGATAATGGTCAGGCCGTCACTGTTGGTTGCCGCCTGCATCGGCTTGCTTTCCCCATGGATGTTGCAGTGGAACATGTCCGCGAACTTGTCGACATAGTGTCGGAAGTTGGTCAGTAAAATGTAATCGCCAAAGTTGTCTAACGGCATCCCGGTGTAGCGCGGTAGCCAGTTTTTGGTGATCTGCAGACGGTCAACCATAGGTGCGCCTCTTGGCAGTCTGTCGGGCAAGTAATAGTGATGAGCAGAGACCTCTTTAAAGGATAAAAGGTGACTCTGATTTAGCAAGGACCGAAAACAGCGATACAATACTAGAAAGTACTGTCACTTGCTTTGGGAGACGGAAGATGACCGCTGAAGAGGAAGCCTGGGTTGTCCAGACTATGCGTGAGCCATTATTTTACGATCACCCCGTGACAGAGGTGGAGTTGATCGAGACTCACATCTCCTGGGTTTTTCTGGCTGGGGATTTTGCTTATAAAGTCAAAAAACCACTTAACTTTGGATTCCTCGACTTTTCTACCCTCGCCAAACGCCACCACTATTGTCAAGAAGAGTTACGACTGAACCAACGCTTCTCTGAGCAAGTCTATCTTACGCTAACAGAGATCGGTGGCAGTCTGGACGCACCCGCCATAAACAAGAAACCTGCACTGGAATATGCCGTTAAGATGCGCCGCTTCCCCCAGAACCGACAGCTCGACCGTATGCTGGCTGCTCACCAGTTGCATGACCGTCACATTATAGCGTTCGCAACAAGGATCGCAGAGCTGCATCAACTTGCGTCGCCAGCAGAAGCAGGGACATCCTACGGCAGCCCCGGTGCAGTGATTACTCCGGTTTTGGAGAATTTCAAACAGATCCGTACGTTCATGAAAGGGTCCAACGTAGAAGTGCAACTGGCAAAGTTGGAGCAATGGACGCGCAACTCTTACGAGGCCCTTAAACCAGTACTCCAGCAACGCAAGGCTGATGGGTTCATCCGCGAGTGCCACGGCGATGTTCACTTGGCCAACATGGCCTGGGTTGATGACCAGCCGCTCCTGTTCGACTGCATCGAGTTCAACGAAAATCTGCGCTGGATCGATGTGGTCAACGATATCGCTTTTCTGGTTATGGACCTGGATGACAGGGAGCAAACAACACTGGGCTGGAGTTTCCTCAATCGCTATTTGCAGGAAACAGGAGATTATCAGGGCATAACTCTGCTCAATTTCTACAAGACATACCGGGCGATGGTGCGGGCCAAAGTCATCTGCCTGCGACTCGCCCAGGGACATCTCAACGAAATGCAGCGAAGCCGGGAAGAGACCTTGTTCAAAAGCTATCTGGACCTCGCAGAACAATACGCCTTATCCCATGCCACACCCTTGATCATTACCCATGGATTGTCTGGATCAGGGAAAACCACTTTCTCTTCTCAACTTGCCAGAGTCCATGGAGGTATCCACCTTCGTTCCGATGTCGAACGGAAGCGGCTGCACGGGCTCGCGGCAACGGCCGATAGCGAATCGCCAATCGGTGATGGTATCTATAGTGCTAAAGCCTTTACTGGCACCTATTTACGACTGCGGGATCTTGCTGACGTGGTTCTGCGGGCCGTTTCACCGGCAATCATCGATGCGACATTTATTAGAAAGCACCAGCGCGAACTATTTAGCCGACTTGCCGAGGAACTGCAGGTTCCTTTGGTCATTCTTGACTTCCCGTTGACGGAAGAGGGGTTGCGTCGGAGGATTGAACAACGTGCTCGGGGAGCGAGAGATGATGCCTCGGAGGCGACTGTGGAAGTTCTCGAAGACCAGCTCAAGCATGAAGAGCCCTTGACCACAATCGAACAACAACTCGCCATAAGGGTTTCCCCCGACACAACCGCAGAGGCAGTTACAGTCTCTTTGCGGAATCACACTTTGGCCGAGTGAAAAAAGCATTAGGCCTCTAATATGGCCGTTTTTGTGTTATCAATGTCCTGACAGTCAACACTCAGGCATTTCAAAACAGGATTCACAACTGTGCTAATAAAAATCTTCCTCACTCTGATACTAACTCTTGTTGCGATCCCCACAATCGCCACCAATTGCCCAACATTACCAGAGCAACCCCTCATAACTGAACAAGAGACCAACTTCCAGGCAGCCTGGCAATGGGTTTCCGAACCTTATAGCGTCTACGAGTATGTCGGCAACCGAGATCAGGCGCCTTTGGGGGTAGGGCATCTGCGGGTGGAATATACCAGCGAGGGCTACTACGATTGGCCCCGCAAGATCGTTCTGCCAGTCTGGGACACCCCTGGCGGATCGTTACTTGCCTGGGTGCGTGGTGGCCTGGTGATCCCGACTGATGGCGCGGCTCCTTATCCACTCACCGGCGCTGGTATGGTGGAAACCGACTACGAACAGTTGACCTTTATCATTATCGAGCAAAAGGACGAATGGCTGAAATTGCGTCTCAAGTCCGGAGTTGACGGTGTTGGCTGGGTTCATCGCTGTCATCTTGGAGTTGGTGACATCAGCCTTGCTTTCCAGAGTTGGCAAGAGCTGCTGAAAGAGAAGGGCGACTGGCTGCATTTCCGTTCAGGCGTCGTCCACTCACTGCGCGAAGAGCCGACAATCAATAGTCGTCGCATTACCTCGATCGGGCTTGATCACAAACTCAAGATGCTGCAAATCGTTGGTGACTGGATGCAGGTGGAGGTTACCCAGCCAGACTGGACCTGCACTGGTCCCGACCAGTCTTTTCAAGGGACGACCCATAAGGGCTGGGTGAAGTGGCGCGCCGACCAGACCGGCCCCTGGGTCTGGTACTACACTCGCGGATGTTAGTTGAGACGACTCCGACAGACTGCTAGAGGGACGTTCTGCTCTGGTTCCTCCGTTGTTGTTGTGTATGGGCTGATTTGAGCTAAAATGTAAACAGGTAAGAGCGATAACTGACGAAAGGGGGTCAAAATGATGCGATTAGAGCTGAATGATGCAGAAGAAAAAGTTTTGGCGAACACCCTGGAATCGAGTCTCAGCAGGTTGGCCGATGAAATTTCCCATACAGATTCGCACGATTATCGTGAGTTTCTCAAGGATCGCAAAGAGATTCTTATCAAGCTGCGCGAAAAGCTGCACTAAGCTTCAACTTGATTATTGCCCGCATATTTCAGCCCCGCTCCCCGGCGAGGCTGTTTTTTTGAAAGGATTGAATTATGAAGGCACTTGTTAAAAAGGAATCGTCACCAGGCCTTTGGCTGGAGGAGCAACCCGAACCAGGCTTTGGTATCAATGATGTTCTGATCAAGGTCAAACGTACCGCAATCTGCGGAACGGATATGCACATCTATAATTGGGATGCATGGGCACAAAAAACCATACCAGTCCCCATGGTTGTGGGACATGAGTTTGTCGGGGAGATCGTTGCTGTCGGCTCCAACGTTAATGATTTCAAGGTTGGCCAGGTCGTCTCCGGTGAAGGTCACGTGGTTTGCGGACGGTGCCGCAACTGCATGGCAGGACGCCGCCACCTCTGTATCTGTACCAGTGGTGTCGGGGTAGACAGACCCGGGGCCTTTGCCGAGTATCTGGTTCTGCCCATGTCCAACGTATGGGTGCATCGTCCGGATATCGATCTTGATGTAGCCGCACTCTTCGACCCGTTGGGTAATGCGGTGCATACGGCGTTGCAATATGATCTTCTCGGTGAAGATGTGCTGATTACCGGTGCGGGTCCCATTGGCTGCATGGCTGCTGCCGTCTGTCAACACGCCGGTGCCAGGCATATAGTGATCACCGATATCAACCCCAAACGCCTGAAGTTAGCAAAGACTTTAGGCGCAACTTGTACAGTTGATGTAAACCGGGAGAGCATCGACGATGTGCAGAAAAAACTGGGTATGTCGGAAGGCTTTGATGTTGGTTTAGAAATGTCTGGCAGCCCTGCGGCGTTTAAAGACATGTTGGCGAATATGTGTCATGGCGGTAAAATCGCTATGCTGGGCATTCCGGGCAATGATGTGGCAATCGACTGGAATACGGTGATTTTTAATATGCTCACCCTGAAAGGTATTTACGGCCGCGAAATGTACGAAACCTGGTACAAGATGTCGGTGATGGTTGAATCGGGACTGGATATTGCCGCAATTATCACTCATCGCCTCGATTATACGGATTTTGAAGCTGGTTTTGCTGCGATGAATGCTGGTGATGCCTGTAAGGTGATTTTGAATTGGGACTTTTGAGATTATCGTTCTCACAAGTTGAAGGAGAAGAGCTGTGTCCGATGAATTCCGCGCCTATTTAAATACTGAACTTGAAGAGATCAAGTCTGCTGGCTTGTATAAAAGCGAACGTTTAATCACGACCCCGCAGGGTGCCCATGTGGGAGTCAGTAATGGTGACGAGGTGCTGAATCTCTGTGCCAACAACTACCTCGGCCTGGCACAACACCCCGAAGTGAAAGCCGCCGCCAGAGACGGTCTGGAAGAGTGGGGCTTCGGCATGGCGTCGGTCCGCTTTATTTGCGGCACCCAGACCCTGCATAAACAGCTGGAGCAGAAGCTCAGCTCACTCCTGGACACTGAAGACACCATCCTTTATCCTTCCTGCTTTGATGCGAACGGTGGCTTGTTCGAAACGTTGCTGGGCGAAGCGGATGCAGTTATTTCAGATGAACTGAACCATGCCAGTATTATCGACGGGGTGCGTTTATGTAAGGCCAGCCGCTATCGCTACCGCAACAACAATATGGCCGACCTTGAAGAACAGCTCCGGGGAGTAAGGCCCAGGCTGTTCCTTACCCCTCCTGTGCTAACCCAAATCAGGGAAGCAATCAAGGCAGGAGAGATGCCTTTCTGGGAATTCTGCCACCAATTGGCTGATTCCGCCCTGGCGGAACCCTTGTACCCGGAACCTGCACCATATAAGGATGGCAAGTTCGAGGCATCCGAATGGCGCAGGATATATACTCCCGGCAAAGTGGGCAGTGCCCATATAGTACGGCTGGCCCTGGTGTGGAAAATCACCGGGGAGAGCAAATATCTCGAGGGTGCAAAAAAGTGGCTCGTTAACCTGGCCGGCTGGGACCCGAACGGCATAACCTCCTATAACCTGCCCCTGCCCGATGGTTCGCACGGCAATGACGAGGCGGGTATGGCGATGCTCGAAAGGATGGCCATAGCCTATGACTGGATAGGAGATGAACTGAATTCTGAAGAGAAGACCCTGGTTCTTT
>DAOWJU010000254.1 GCA_030640215.1 Desulfuromonadales bacterium | reverse complement strand
TTTTTGTAAATAATTCAGATTGTTCTGAAGAGTTGTCTCTATCTTAGAATCGGGAGCGGCGTCGGCTGCCTGATAGCTTGCCGATTATCCAACCTAAAAAGAGAACCCCGCCACCGGCTAAAAACCACTTGATGATACCGGCCATTGCCAGACCTTCTACCTCATCTTCGAGGCTGGTGATGACGATTGTCAATTCCTGATTGGTCTTACGCAACCGATTACGCTCTTCGCTGATATTTACGACGTCCTTGGCATCTTTTTGCAACGTCTGGTAAGCCCGAGTGGTCTGGGTCAGAGTCGCCTGGCTTACTGCAAGTTCCTTCTGTAGCGCACTGACCTGTTTGTTGCTTTCTGCTAACTGCGAGGAGGACTCTTGCTGAGACTTGTCACCTCGGGAGGTTGCCGTAGCGGCCTGCCTCTGCATCTCCTCGATTTTGTTGGCAAGACGATCACGCTCCCGCTGCAGCTGTTTGATAATCGTCGCCTTGGGTGTTTTTTGTGTCAGATAGTTCTGTTTGATATAACCGATCTCTCCCGCCTCGGTCTGTACCTTGATATACTCACCAATCTCTTCAAGAACTTTGACCGTCATATCGGTCTTCAGATAGGTGATCGATTGAGCGCTCTGCCGTGGTTGCTCACGTAACGCTACAACCAATTGGTCAGAGACATAGCGTGTTTCTGCTCCGGCGATTGCAGCCCAAAAGGTCGTCACGATCAGAGCAGAGATCGCGAGACGCCAACAGTTTTTCATGACCAGACCTCCATAACCTACTTAGGTGAATATATTCAATATCTTACGTAATATATATATGCTTGCGTGCAATGTCCACTTTTTCCAGCCTTTTCGTGGATCTGTTCATCGTATTCTATTGATAGCGTCTTGCCACTGTTCAAGCAAAGTTTCCCGCCAACCACTCTCTGCTAGCGGCTGAAAACAACGCTCCTCCTGCCAGCTCGCAGCAAGCTCATCCGTGTCATTCCAAAAGCCAACCGCCAGGCCCGCCAGCATCGCTGCTCCAAGCGCCGTTGTCTCAACGGTTTTCGGGCGTGACACGGGCTGATTGATCAGATCCGCTTGCATCTGCATCAACAGGTTGTTGTTTGCTGCACCGCCATCAACTTTAAGAATAGAGCCAGTCTCACCAAGATCATCAGCCATCGCCATAACCAGATCATGAACCTGTAAGGCGATTCCTTCCAGGGTCGCGCGAGCAAGATGTGCTGCGGTTGTGCCGCGGGTCAAACCAGTGAGCTGGCCGCGTGCTTCACTCTTCCAGTGCGGAGCCCCCAAGCCGGTCAGAGCTGGGACGAAAATCACCCCGTTGTTGTCTTCGACTTGTCGGGCAAGTGCTTCGATTTCTGGTGACGTTTTGATCAGGCCGAGTCCGTCGCGTAACCATTGCACCGCTGCTCCGGCGACAAAGGCGCTGCCTTCGAGGGCGTAGCTGGTTTTGCCGTCCAGTTGCCAAGCCACTGTGGTGAGCAGGCCGTGTTTGCTGAATAAGGGCTGGCCGCCGATATTTTCGAGAATAAAGGCGCCGGTGCCATAGGTGCATTTCGACTGACCGGGCTCAAAACAGGCCTGGCCGAAGAGGGCGGCTTGCTGATCGCCAGCCATGCCAGCAATCGGGATGCCATCAGGTAGGAAGTCGAGTCCGCTGGTTTTGCCATAGATACTTGATGAGGGGACGATCTCAGGAAGAATCGATTTTGGTACGCCAAGTGGTTCAAGCAGATCGTCAGACCAGTTTAGGTCGTGCAGATCCATCATCAGGGTGCGTGAGGCATTGGAAACATCCGTGACGTGGATTTTACCACTGGTTAAACGCCAGACCAGAAAGCTGTCGATAGTGCCAAAGGCCAGATGACCATCTTCGGCCCGCTGTTTCAGGCCCGCAGACTGCTCGAAGAGCCAGGTCAGTTTAGTGCCGGAGAAATAGGGGTCGAGAACCAGGCCGGTGCGTTGTCGATACAGCTCTTCAAAATCCTGTTTTTTAAGCTTTTCGCAGATGGCAGCAGAGCGTCGGCATTGCCAGACGATGGCGTTGGCTACCGGTCGGCTGTCGGCGCGTTCCCAGAGTACCGTGGTCTCGCGCTGGTTGGTGATACCGATAGCAACGATCTGGCTCTCTGCTGTGCCGGTTGACTCTAAAAGTTCGAGGATTGTCTGGCGTACTGTCGCCCAGATTTCTTCAGGATTGTGTTCTACCCAGCCGGGGGTCGGAAAGTGCTGGGGAAAGTCGACTGTGCGATGGCCGTGGACACGTAAATCGTGGCCAATCAGAAGCGCGGTTGTGCCGGTTGTGCCTTGATCAATCGCGAGGATGAAGTCAGACATGGCCTCTCCTTGATTTGTTGCTGTGTTGAATCAGTATAAGGAACCTGCAGGCTCAGTCAAGGTGGCATGATTGTTGCTACTTTTTAGGGCTTTTGTGATCAATGCCAAGTAGGACTTTTCTGATAATGCCATGCTGGTTTGTGATAATCTCCCCTGGCCTCAACGTCAGCTATTTCAAAGAATAGGATATATAACTATGCACAGAAAATTGATGAATCTTTTTTACGAGGTCCGTGACCCCGATTTGAGCTGGGACGATATTGGTGGCTACGCTGACGTCAAAGAGACCCTCAAAGAGATGGTCTGTTTGCCGCTGAAAAAGCCGGAAATGATCCGCAAGCACAACCTTGGCATCCCTGCTGGCGTCATGCTCTGGGGCCCTCTGGGAACCGGCATTACCATGTTGGCCGAGGCCTGTGCCATGGATGCAGGTGTCAGCTTTGTGTATGTCTCAGGCCAGGAGATGCTTGGCAAGCATGAAGAGCTGAAAGAAGCTTTTGATATCGCTATCCATGAAGCTCCTTGCGTGCTCTTTATTTCCGATTGCGAATGGCTGGCACCACGAGCCGGTTGCGACTACGAATGGAGCCCGGGCAACTTACGTGCTATCCCGCCGACCTTTGCTGACAAGGAATTGACCAAGCTCTTTGTTGAACAGATCGATCGCATCAACCAGGTTGAAGGCGTGATGCTGCTCGGTTCTTGTTATCGGATTGATACCGTCGACCAGGCCGTGATCAAAGAGAAGAAGCGTTTTAATCGCAAGGTTTTTGTCCATCCACCGACCGCCGAAGATCGTCGCGGCATGCTCGATATCTACATGGACCAGATGCCCAATCTGGAAGAGGGCATTGATCGTGATGAACTGGCAAAGTTGAGCGAAGGTTATGTTGGTTGGGATATCGAGAGCCTTTGTAAACGGGCGACGGTGAATGCAATTAAGAACGATTCCGAGATTGTCACCGCTGAGCATTTTATGCGGGCGTTGAAGGAAGTGCGGCAGTTTCTGACTCCGGATATGGTGACTAAATACCACGTCATCAGGGATACGGATTGCCCGCATCATTATGAATTTTGAATATTTAGAACCATTTTCAAGCCGATTGCAAAGTGATCGATAGCGTC
>DAOWJU010000334.1 GCA_030640215.1 Desulfuromonadales bacterium | reverse complement strand
GATAATCTCGCCCCGCGCCGAGAAGATGCGAAGTTTGAGTAACTGTTTGTCTCTGCTCACCGGCTGCAGGCTATTTTCCACACCTTCAGGAAGTCGATCCCAGGTCAGGAACTGGTTTTCCAGGCCGAGTGTTCGCACCATGTAACTGGCATAGCGAACCGCTTCACTCTCAGTCTCTTCGGTCAACAGTTTGTTGTAAGCAGGATGGAGGACAAAATATTCATGGCCTGGCAAAAAGATGGTAATTGCCAGGGAAAGAATCAGAAGATTGCGAAGCAGCTTGATGCGCAGCATACAGAAACCCGTTGGTCACAAATCCATAAAACCGGAACAAACAACCGATCCGGAAGAAACTAACACATGATTGGCAATATACAACAATTCTCGTAAAGTACCAAGAGTCATAAGCTTTCCGCATCCCCATGCTTTTTATCAAGATCAGTTTGGGGCAATTTTTCTGCTTGTCCAGACGTTTCCCTGTGGCATAATTCGCTCACAGGAGAAGTCTATGCAACGAGCAAGCGGTATTCTGCTACACCCAACAGCCCTGCCGAGTTCATTCAAGGTTGGTGATCTCGGCAAAGAAGCCCGTCTTTTTATCGACTTTCTGACCAGAGCAGGGCAATCCGTCTGGCAGATTCTGCCGCTCGGCCCAACCGGGTACGGACACTCCCCATACAATGCCCTCTCGGCCTTTGCCGGCAATCCGGTTCTGATTGACTTGCAACAACTGGTTGATTGCGGAGACCTTGACCCTACTCGTCTCGACACCGCTATAGAGCAAAGCACCGAGGTTGATTTCAGTCAGACGCATAGTGTGAAAGACGCCGTGCTTCTGGACGCGGGTCAACAGTTCTTCAGGCAAGCGACAGAGACAAGAAAAGCAGCTTTCGATAACTTCTGTCATGAAGAATCAGACTGGCTCGAAGATTTCAGCCTCTTCATGGCCCTGCGAGAGTTATTTGACCAGCAAGCGTGGGTTGAGTGGCCAGAGGCTCTCCGCACACGACAACCACAAGCATTGCAGCACTGGCAAAAAAAACTTGCCGAGAGCTGTCTCCTCCACAAGTACCAACAATTCATTTTTGCTGAACAGTGGCACGGCCTGAAAAGATACGCCAACCAGAACGGCATCCGGATTTTTGGTGATATCCCGATCTTCGTTGCCTACGATTCTGCCGATGTCTGGGCCAACCAGCAGCTATTCCAACTTGATGATCAGGGACGGGCGACGGTCATTGCCGGTGTACCACCAGACTATTTCAGCGCAACCGGCCAACGTTGGGGCAACCCGCTCTATCGCTGGGACCGACTGGCAGAAGAAGATTACCATTGGTGGTTAAGACGATTCGAGAGTCAATTACAGAGTAGCGACATGGTCCGGATTGACCATTTTCGTGGTTTCCAGGCCTGCTGGTCTATTCCGGCCGCGGAAGAAACAGCCATCAATGGCCGCTGGGAAGAAGTGCCGGGACGCGCGCTCTTTGAGAAGCTGGTTGCACAGAGAACTGATTTGCCGATCATTGCCGAAGATCTTGGAGTCATCACTCCAGAGGTTGAAAAGCTGCGTGACGACTTCGGCTTTCCGGGCATGAAAATCCTGCACTTTGCTTTCGATTCCGGCCCGGACAACCCTTACCTGCCAGAGAATCATACTGCCAACAGCGTGGTCTATACCGGCACTCACGACAACGACACCAGCCTGGGTTGGTGGCAAGGCCTCAATAAGGAGCAAAAAGACCGGGTTCGTGACTATCTCGGAACAAGGCGCCCGGAAATGCCCTGGGAACTAATCCGACTGGCCATGGCGAGCGTAGCCGATCTTTCTATTATCCCCTGTCAGGACCTCCTCAGTCTCGGCAAAGAAGCACGTTTCAATACGCCAGGGTCTGCAACTGGCAACTGGGAGTGGCAAATGACGTCAGGTGAACTGACCGACGAATTGGCTGAGCGCCTGCGTAAACTGACCGAAAAGTACCACCGCGCTCATCAAGCAGTAGGCAGGCAGTAGTGCTTGCTGTACTCTTACCTATTGTGTTATTAATTATAATTGGTGTTAAAAATATTCAGAATAAATTTAGCAGGGCATTCCGCCCAAAATTTAAACGATCGGAGGATTTACCCGTGAAACGACTGATGACCATTTTCTGCATCGCCATTTTTTCCCTCTCTCTGCTCGCTGGCTGCGGCGAAGACACCCCGGCTCCCAAGACTGAAACCGCCAAGCCTTCTGCGCAACCTGCTCCGCCAGTACAAGAATCGGCTCCGGGCAAAACGGGTAAAGTCCTTGAGACCATAGATGCCGCTGGTTACACCTACATCCAGGTCGATACAGGCAGTGAGACCTTCTGGGCCGCAGCGCCTCAGTTTGCTGCCAAAGTTGGTGATGATGTTGTTGTCCCTGAGGGGATGCCAATGCCTGATTACCACAGCAAGACCCTCGATCGCACCTTTGACCTGGTTTACTTCGTGCCCTCCGTTCTGGTTGGCGGCGCAGAGAACCTGAGCGGCGAGATGCCTGCAGATCACCCCCCAACAGACGGTGGCAAAACCGTCGTTGAAACGACCGACGTCGACCTCTCCGGGATTGCCGTTGCAGAAGGCGGCCAGACCGTAGCAGACCTTTTTGCCAAGAAAGCCGATCTGGCGGGAAAACAGGTAAAAGTTCGTGGCAAGGTGGTAAAATTCACCCCTGAGATCATGAGCAAGAACTGGATCCATCTTCAGGATGGCACCGGTGCTGCCGGCACCAATGACCTGACCGTCACCACCAGCGCCATGGCCAAGAAAGGCGACACCGTTGTCATCAGTGGCGTTCTGGTTATTGATAAGGACTTCGGTTACGGTTATGCCTATGACGTTATTATTGAAGATGCTGAAGTCACTGTAGAATAACAAGATATACAAATAGAAGCTTCAAAAGCCCCTGGTTATCCAGGGGCTTTTTTTATTGAGCCTTCGGAATATTTCAAGAAACTCACCCGACAAAGCCCTTGTTTAACAGGCCATCATTCAATTTCATCACTATACTCACTTGCCAATGTCTGACTGTTCCTGTCATAATTACAGTCAATGTAATTATCACAACCTCGAACTTACGGAGTGTTCACAATTATGTTTACTCACAAAAAAACATTCCTCGTCATCCTGTTGGTGATGATTCCGCATTTCGCGCTGGCAACAACCTGGAAAATAGACCCGGCGCACACCACCGTCGAATTCAAAGTGCGTCATTTGATGATCTCCTGGGTCAAAGGCGTCTTTACCGATGTCA
Source organism: Desulfuromonadales bacterium (assembly GCA_030640215.1). GTDB lineage: Bacteria > Desulfobacterota > Desulfuromonadia > Desulfuromonadales > BM103 > M0040. Next base: position 2,121 of record DAOWJU010000334.1, on the reverse strand, counting down.
GTGGCATAGAAGCTTGAGGCCAGAATTATGGGAGCAACAATCCCTATTCATCCTTCTTTAAAACTCCATGCGAACCTCTCCCATAATCCCATGGACAGTGTAGCCATCGCGAAACTCTTCACGGTATTTCAGTGAAGAGCTCACTCCGGATTTACCCAGGAAGTTCAGACCGGCACCAAGGATAAGACCACTTTCCTCTTCTTCACGACCTTTGATGGAGAACTCAGCACCAGGGTACCCGGCAAAGGAAGAACTCAACATTCTGTCATCAATTCCGAAATTATAATTCCAGGAAGCGCTCAACTCTGGCATGACAAGCCCGGATGAGGTCTCAAACCCTCTGAGCAAACGAGCCCCAAGATCCGACACCAGCGACTCGGTAGAGCGACTCTTTACAATAAGACTCAACGCACCTGCTCCGGATTCTTCAAAACCATCCTCATCAAGGTAAACATAATGCAAAGCGGCAAAAGGCTGGACAATCCATTCTTCCCAATTAACACTGTACCCACTTTCTCCATAGATCGACCATGATGTCCCGTCATGATCGCTATGGACCTGCCTGGGGGCTGAAAACACCTCATACTTTCGGTGATTATCATAATCATGCTGCCCATATGACAAGACCCCGTCAAGGTAAAAGCGATCAGTAAAGTAGCTCCCATAAATTGAGGCAGACAAGGTATCAAAATCCCCACTTCCCTGATTGTCATCAACATCAAGGTCTGCTTGGAAGTACCCCAAACTCATCCCGACAAGAGCGTTACTGTTTAACATTGTATCTAGCCCTGCCGTGACACCATATGAGTTGTAATCAAAACCATCAAAATCATCATCTGAGTCCTGATCGCCCCTGACCCCCGTGGCAACAACCCACATACCATTCGTTTTATGAACATCATTATCGATCAATTGCGACAAGCCAGCATCTGAACCATTATAAGCAAGCAAGGTCAGGTTACTGCTCAGGTAACCAACTGTCACAGGCATCTTCCCGGCCATACGAACAGACTGCATTCTTTTCAGTAGAGGCTGCGAAGACTGCTGTACAACCTCCAGCGTAGTCCTCGTAAAGTGGTCATAATAATCAGGAACCAGGGCATCGTAAGTTAGAGCAAGGCTCTCAACATCTGGATGATAGAATAGCTTAACAACGTAGGGCGCCATGGCCTCAGAGCCACCAGCAAGCTGCATTGTATTGAAGAGATCACCAACACGGCCTTCATTGTAACTTAAACCAGCAGGTGAGAAGTCTATTTCGAGACCTACAGCCAGAGTCCTCGGGTCAGGCGTCACCAACTGATAACCAACCACCGCTGAAGGTTGAACAACCAAGGCTGTGCCCGAATCCACCACGCCATCTTCTGCGGTGACAATCGCCACATTATGCGTACCAGGCAAAAGGGAAGCAGGGTTCAAAGTATTCAATTCAACAGTTCCACTGAAGTCAGCAATCCCACTTGCCTGCACCAAGTCCGCCTGGTTACCATCGAAGTCGAGGTCTACAAAGGAGGTTCCGGTACTTGTCTGCACGATGTTGCCGGTCAAGTCAGTTGTCAACAAATTATTTGCGCCACCAAGAGAGATTTGACCAGCATTTGTGAAATCGTTGCCAGCCCCAATGTGAACAGTGCGCCCAACGAACATCATCGCATCTTGATGGTTATTAAAAGCATTCTGACCCTCACCCAGATTCACATTACCGATAACCGTATCGTAGTTGTCGACAATTTCACTGCCAGTGGATCCGAGAATTGCCATACCCTCGAGAAGGTCAGCCGTTGCGATCATTCCATGGTTCACCAGACTGTTGCTGGCACCGGCAACAAACTGAACCCCACTGCCGTTTCCGGTGCCGCCAATGACCTGTTCACCATTAATAGCGACATATATATCACCCGGTTGTTGTGCTGAACTTTCAGCGTAGATTGCCGTCGAGCCTTCACCTGTTACCAGAACCTCCGCATTAGCATTAATAACCACTGCACCGCTTGCCGCGTCACTGCCAGCCAAATTTACGACGTGGATTCCATCTGCTTCCACACCCAGAGTCATAACACGACCAGATGCCTCGATCCGTGAAACACCGCCACCACCTATGCTTGTAACAGACACTCCAGT
>DAOWJU010000219.1 GCA_030640215.1 Desulfuromonadales bacterium | reverse complement strand
CGCGGGGCCAGCCGCGAGCCTTTTGCAAAGGGTTGCTTGTGCGCAAAGAGTTACTCATGTTTCGATGTTTTCAGGAGAGACGTGTTCGCCGACCTGATTCTGTAGCCGGCGGATCTCCAGACTGGCTGCCTGCAGGCGTTCACTGACAACCCGGGTTAAACCAAGCAGGATACTGCTGGAGATGGAAGGTTTCCTCTCAGCAAGTTCAGTGATGTCGGCACGGAACAGGCCGACCAGTTCCGTGGCCTCCAGAGTTCTCGCAAAGGCGCTACGTGGTGCTGGCGCAGTCAGAGTGGTTTCACCGAAAAAATCCCCTGGTGTGAGTCGTGCCAGTTCATCATCAACACCGTTTTCGTCTCTGGCGTAAACCTCCACTGAGCCGCTGCGAATCATGTACATGCCGGAGCCGGGATCGCCCTCTTCGAAGACAGTCTCATGGGCTTTGTAGCTGCGAACATGGACGAGCTCTTCAAGAATCGTCAGCGCGCGAGGTGAGAGTTCCGAGAAAATCGGCAGGTTCTTGAGGAAGTAGGCCAGAGACTCTTCATCGAGTTTTTTGCGGAAGATATTGGTCCAGAGGGGATCCATGGTTTTCTCCTGTCCTTTGTTCCTTACTGAGTCAGCTGGCTCTTAAGCCGGGCCTGGATGTCCTCGGGAATCGGCTTGTTGACCTGGTAGTTCTTGAAAAAGACTTCCAGTTTTTCCTGCAGTTCTGGCCGGTGGATAACGCGCAGCATGCTGGCTGGTAGAAGGAAGCCGTCAACCTCGATAAATTTGACTTCGAAACTGTCATCGACTTTGCCATCCGGGCTGGTCACCTGAAAACGCTCCGGAATGTGCCCGCCGGTCACTTCCAGGTAACGGATTTCCACAGTCAACTGTAGTCCATTGTCGGTAACCAGAACCAGCTCTCTGACGGTGTTGGTCTTGGCATCGATATCAAAAGCCAGAGACTTGATCTGCTTTTGCGGCAGGCGCATGCCGCTCACATAAAAGGCCCCGTTGAGATCAGTTGGTTGCTTAAAGGAGATTTCCAGACGGTGAATGAGATTGTCTGTCAGGGCGACTTCGCTCAATCTAATATTGGCACCCTTCACCAATGCGCGGCGTTGCTCAGCTTGAGCCGCTGGCAACAGCATTTCATTCAGCTCTATGGCCAGGTTGGCGGATATCTGTTTGACCATTTTTGCGACATAAGGAGCGAGTTGGGTCTGCCTGGCGTAAACAAGGCTCTTGCCGTTGCGTTGCCAGAATTTGGCGATGGTGGGAGGCGACGGAGGCTTGACGTCTGCTGGCATACCGCTAGTCAGATTGGTCATCATCTCTTCAATTCGTGATGTCTCCACGGTTGCCAGGTAGTTGTTCAGGCCCGGTTGGACCTTTTGGCTCGCGGCAACAACGGCTTCAAGACTCGCCAGGTTGTCGCTCGCGAATGAGAACGAAGGTATGGCCAGGGTGAGAAGAAACAGGGCAATGAGAGAGGATCTGAACATATGAATTTTCCTCCAGGGTGGTCTGTTGGTTGACACCCCTTTAGAGCATTGTTAACTTAAAATATGCTGATGTGAAGTGTTGCTTAGAATCAGCATATCATGAAGATAATCGATTGTTTAGGTAGTTGCAAGGAGCTTCTGTGACAACTTTTGATCTGCGCAGACAACCGACCTCTGCTGGCGTTTACCTGATGAAGGATGCCGCCGGTGAAATCCTTTATGTCGGCAAGGCGAAAAATCTGCGCGCCCGTCTGCGTAGTTATTTACAAGCAGAGCGTGACACGCGGCCGCAGATCAAGTTTTTGATGGAGCGCGCTGCGTCAATTGAGACGATTGTCACCGATACAGAAAAAGAAGCCCTGATCCTCGAAAACACCCTGATTAAGAAACATCGTCCTCGCTACAATATCCACCTGCGCGATGACAAAACTTTCGTCTCTTTGCGCATTGATTTACGCAACGAATTTCCGATGATGGAAGTTGTCCGCCAGGTGCGCCAGGACGGCGCCCGCTACTTTGGTCCTTTCGCTTCGTCATCAGCCCTGCGACAGACCCTGAAGGAGATCTACCGGATTTTCCCTTTGCGCCATTATCCACCGGCCAAATGTCGACAACGTGGGCGTCCCTGTCTTTTTTACCAGATAGGCCAGTGCAGTGCCCCTTGTCATGGCCACATCTCTGCCTCTGCGTATAGACAGCTTGTTGATGGTGTGCTGGCCCTGCTCGAAGGGCGGCAGAGCGAAGTGCTTGATGCTCTCCACCAACGTATGTCTACTGCAGCAAACGCACAGCGCTACGAAGAAGCCGCGACCTTACGTGATCATATCCATGCTATCGGGAAAACCGTCGAACAGCAGAAGTCCGTTCGTTATCGGGCGATTGATCAGGATGTGGTGGGAATCTTCCGGCAGGGTGGTGAAGTCGAAGTTGTTGTGCTCTTTTATCGTCAGGGCAAATTGACGGCACGACGCAACTATAATTTAAACTGGCAGCTGGATGAAGATGAGCTCTTGGCAGAGTTTCTGACTCAGTTCTATGGTCGTGATGTGCCAATCCCGGACGAGGTTGTTTTGCCGATTAAAGTCGAAGGAACTGCCGCGATTTCGGAATGGCTCTCAGAACGTCGCAACCGCAAAGTTCGTGTCCTGGTGCCGCAACGTGGTGAACGGCTGCGACTGGTAGAATTAGCCAACCGTAACGCCCAGGAAGCGTGGCAGGAGCGTGGCAGTCGCGACGAGGCCCGTCGCAGAGTCATTGCTGAGATCAAACAGCGCCTCCACCTGCAGCGTCTGCCGCAGCGTATGGAATGTTTTGATGTTTCAACCATCCAGGGTCAGGCCACGGTGGCCAGCATGGCGGTTGTGCAGGATGGTGAGGCGGTTCCTGGCGAGTATCGGCATTATAAGGTGAAAACGGTAGTTGGTACCGATGATTACGCGGCCCTGCAAGAGGTTTTACAGAGGCGTCTGCAACGTGGTTTGGAGGAAGACAACCTACCGGATTTTATCCTCATTGACGGTGGCAAGGGGCAGCTGTCTGTCCTGACCATGGTGCTTGATGAGTTGAATCTTACCGGTCAGATTGATATCGCAGGGATCGCCAAAGCCCGCGTCAAAGCAAATGTTCGAGGGAGTGCCGTGGAGCGTAGCGAAGAGCTTTTTTTTCTACCTGGTCGCAAGAATCCGGTGATTTTGAGACGCGGTTCTGCCGCTCTGTTTCTTTTGGAGCGTCTACGCGACGAAGCGCATCGTTTTGCCATCACCCATCATCGTAAAGTGAGGGGGAAGGCTCAATTGAAATCTTCCCTGAGTGACATCCCCGGAGTTGGCCCGAAACGGCAGAGAGCACTCTTAAAGCACTTTGGCAGTTTGAAAAAGATCAAGGCCGCGAGCTTGGCTGATCTGCAGGCGATGCCGGGTTTGCCGGTAGCGATTGCTGAAGAAATCTATCGATATTTCAACTCTTAAGTCTCTGTCTGAATCTGGCTTTCCGCACAACTTCGCCTCAAGCTCCTGATTCTCTATGACCTTTAGCTGATTAAAATAGAACAGTTTTTGTCTTGTTTGGATGGTGTGCTCATGCTAATATGAAGCGTTTCTAAAATTATGTTCTCCGATAAGAGCAAAGCCGGGGTAACCCGGCGACGCAAAGCCACGGGTCCAGCATCTGCTGGGTTGCCGGGTTGCCGAAGAGAGACAGCATGATATATGCATCACTTGAAATATCGAATGCCTTTCCTGAATCTCAGGGCGGGCATTTTTTATTTCTATGAGTTTATGGCTGTGCTTTTGCTCGAGAGATAAGGATTGAAGGGGATGAAAATGAAAAACTTGTTTGTCGTTATGCTGAATTGTCAAAGAGCGATTCTTGTGACTATTTTGCTGGTCACCGGCATTTTTATCGCGGGCTTGGTTACAGTGCCAACCGTGCTTGCTTCAGGTCAAGCGACTTCCAGCACCGTTGTTGACGATATTGTTACCGACCCGGAAGGTAGTGGTGATTTCAAGGTTATTGCCTTGATACAGGACGATACTGGCGAAACCTATGCGGTGGTTACCGAAAACTTCCTGCTGATTTACACCACGGTAGAAGTCAATGACACCTTGCCTGATCCTGATAGTGGCGTTGATTGGACTGTTGAGTCTGTCAATACCGATGGTGTTACCGGGTTGGTCGATGAACTGAATCTTACCCGTATCACGGGCCAAGATGCGGATGGCAACGATATTGTAGAAACAAAATCTCTTTTGGTCGTGGAAGACAAGTCGGCAGACGCTTCTGCCGAAGAGGATGCTGCTGCTGGGGCCGCTGGTGACCCTGGGGGGGCTGTGGATCCACCCCCTACGGCGGCAGGAGATGTCAGGAATGTTTATGACGTGCGCAGGGGGGCTTCAGGTGATGATGGCAGGGATGGTTACGGTGTTGAAGTCTGCATTCCTGTGATTGGTTGTGCCACGGTTGAATACAGCGCGCATTCTGGTGAGGATGGTGACGATGGTCCTACGATAAATAGAACGATCCCATCTTCATCCACGCCCGGTGATATCTCGACGGTGAGTACTCGTTTGTCCGGGATCAAAGTTGTCAGCATCGGTGGTAACGGTGGTGACGGCGGTGACGCCTATGGCAATATCGATGCTAAGCCCGGCGGCGACGCGGGGGATGGTGGCAATGTAACTCTGAAGGCGAATACGACTATTTCGACCAGCGGAAAGCAAGGTTCCGGGATCTTTGCCCAGAGTCGTGCCGGTGTTGCTGGTGATGGCGGCGACGGCTATATCTGGAGCAGTGGTGGGTCCTCTGGCAGCTCCGCACATGGCGGCACTGTCAGCGTCACCAACCAGGCAGACGGGCTGATTGGCACGACAGGTGATTACGCTCATGGTGTTTTCGCGCAAAGTATCGGTGGTTCTGCTGGCAGTGGAGGTGATAGCTGGGGAATCGTCGGTGAGGGTGGTAGCTCACGGGTCGGTGGTAACGGCGGGAGTGTCTATGTCACGCACGAAGGAGACGTAGTTACCGACGGTAAGGCTAGCCAAGGTCTCTTTGCACAGAGTATTGGCGGCACGGGTGGTGATGGTGGCGCTGCTGGCGGTATCGTCGGGCTGGGAGGAGAGGGGTCGGCTGGAGGGAAAGGTGGCTCAGTCACTGTCTCTACGACGACGGATTCCCAGGTTGAGACGCGGGATGTAGGCAGTCACGGTATTCTGGCACAAAGTATCGGCGGCGGCGGCGGTAATGGTGGCATTGGTGTCGGCATCGTGGGTCTTGGTGCCAGTGGCTCCGGTGGTGGCGATGCTTCGACCGTCACGGTGAACCATGATGGTTCAATTCTCACTTCTGCAAATGGTTCGAGCGGTATTCTTGCCCAGAGTATCGGTGGCGGCGGTGGTAATGCCGGTGTTGGCGCTGGCCTTGTTGGACTGGGGGCTGATGGTAGTGGCGGCGGCAATGGTAGCACCGTCAAAATTACCAGTGGCGCAGGCAGTATCATAACCACGGAGGGTGATGATTCATACGGTATCTTTGCTCAGAGTATCGG
>DAOWJU010000216.1 GCA_030640215.1 Desulfuromonadales bacterium | reverse complement strand
TGGCGGCAACTCTGGCTGATCTGGTTGAAATCATGGGCGCCGAGCAACCGTTGGTTGTCGCGCGTGAACTGACCAAAATGTACGAGGAATTTTTTCGCGGCACAGCCGCAGAGGCGGTCGCTCGTTTTACCCGGGAACCGGCAAGAGGCGAGCTGGTTCTGGTGATTCCACCAAGCGCGCAAGGCCCGCAGATGAATGTCCGTGATGCCTTACGGAAACTGCTCAACGAAGGTGATTTGTCGCGCCGTGAGGCTGTTAAACTGATTGCCAAGGAATATGGCCTGCCGAGCAGCGATGTCTATCGCGAGAGTCTCAGCCTGACAGAAGAAGAGACAGGGGAAGAAGAATTATGATGAGGGAAAAAGCCAGAATTCTGCTGATTGATGACCACCAAACCGTTTTTCGCCTGCTTGAGGCGATTGTCCGGATCAAAGGATATACGCTGCTTTACGCCGAAAGTGGCCAGCAGGGTATCGTTATGGCCCGCAAGGAACAGCCGGATCTTGTCCTGCTTGATGTCATGATGCCGGATATCGATGGTTTCAAGGTGTGTCAGTATCTGAAAGAGAATGACGACACCAAAGAGATTCCGATTATGTTCCTGACTGCCCGTGGTGCCGATGGCGACCTGGAGCTAGGTCGCAAGGCTGGCGCTGATGGCTTTATGACCAAGCCGTTCCAGACTATCGAGGTGCTCAAGCAGATTGAGCGTCTGCTGGCCGATAAATAGAATCCTGCTCAGTGTCGCTGCTAGGATATTTCTCCGTAACTCCCCGACTTTAAGTTGTTTTCCTCCTGAGCGTCATCGTTTGACCTCGTCATTACACTTTGCCTCTTGCCCTACATTGTCAATGCTGAACGGGCACACCCAAGGCTTCTGCAGCCTTAGGAAATTACAAACGCTGATAACCTCTTGAAATTCGTGATGGATTCATTTTTTCGGATTGACTTATGCCGAATGGAACGTTCTTTGCTCTTGTTATTAACTGACAGCAGGCGAAACACCCTGCTGAGCAGACAGGACGATAAGAACTGGAGATTCTGCATGTTTTTCATCAGACGGCTTGTTACCATCATTGCATTATTCAGTTTGCTTGCTTCACCGGCATTTGCTGATGAAATGTTTTCATTCAAGGCAGGCTATCTCTCTTTGAGCCCCTCTGGTGATGTTTCTGTCTCGGCCGATGGCATAACCGGTACAACCCTCGATGTTGAAGACGACTTGTCGCTAGATGATAGTGAAGACTATTTTCTTGAAGCCGCTCTGCAACTGGGTTCGTTTCGCCTCTTCGCGGCTTACCTGCCGATCAGTTTGTCCGGCGACAGTGTGTTAGATAGAGATATTGATTTTAACGGTGAAACCTTTGTCCTCGGCAGTCGTGTCGAGACGGATGTGAACATTGATATCTACGAGGCCGGTCTGGCCTGGTATCTGCTCAACGTTGACGATATGCCGGTACGGGTTCAGTTTGGCCCGGAGGTGGCCGTGAAGTATGTTGATGCTCAGATCAGGATGCAAGATGGCGCTTCAGGAGTAAGCGAGTCAGATAGTTTCGGTGTGCCGGTTCCGACGGTAGGAGCGCGTGCCAGGGTTGCTGTTGGAGACACCCTGGGTGCGGTTGGACGTGTTGGTTATATGGAATATGACAGCAACAGCTTTCTGGATGTTGATGCCCAGGTTGAATTTTCGCCGCTGCCTATGGTTGGCCTCTTTGCCGGCTACCGTTACCTGGATGTCGATTTGGATGAAAGTGGTGTGGCTATTGACGCAACCTTTTCCGGCCCTTACGCCGGTGCATTGATCCGTTTCTGATTGTCAGATTATTTGCAACCTGAATGACAACGGGATAGCCTCACGGCTACCCTGTTTTTTTATGCCTGAATCAGCGAACGGATTGCTGGCAGAGAGCCCAACTGATTGACAACCCTTTCGCCTTCGTTAGAGTTAATAAAACATCATTCCACCCCTCTAACTCGGAAAGGAGGCTCGCAATGTCCAAATCTATTCGTGACGTAGTGAAAAACAAGGGCGATACCGTAATCAGCATCAGCGCTGATGCAACCGTTTATAAAGCCTTGGAATTGATGGCTTCCGAGAATGTCGGTGCTCTTCTCGTCATGAAGGATGAGAAGGTGGTTGGCATCCTCACCGAACGTGAATATGCGCGGAAAGTGGTTCTCGAAGGGCGGTCATCTCTCAAAACGGCCGTCCAGAAGATCATGGTTACCAAGGTCCTCTACATCAAACCCGACAAGAGCGTTGAAGAGGGCCTGGCGCTGATGTCCGACAAGCGTTGCCGCCATCTGCCCGTTTTAGATAACAAGGAACTGGTCGGGATGGTCTCCATCGGGGATCTGGTCAAAGCGCAGATCGCCGAAAAAGATTTTATGATTGACCAGCTGGAGCACTACATTATGGGTAGTTAAATCAGAAGGTGGGTCTTGTCCCCCGCAGCTTGCTGCGGGGTCGTACAGTCGTTTTCCTCGCCATTGCCTGTGCAGATCAGAACAGCCGCTAAGAACGAATCCCAAAGCTGGCAAATTCATCCTTAAAATCCTGCCAGTCCACCTCGACCTCAGTGACCCTTGCTGCAGGCGGCCCTTGTCGACACCACTCAATCGCCGCACCAACCGCTTCACGTTCCCCTTCAAAAACCGCCTCAACAGAACCATCTGGACGATTCTTCGCCCACCCGGTTAACCCAAGCCGAACAGCAGTCTCCTTTGTCGATTGACGATAAAAAACACCCTGTACCTGACCCTGGATTTTGAGTTCTGCTCGTACCTTGTTCATATCGTGACCCTTACTAGCTGGGCAAAGGTTGCTTCATCAAGAACCTCAGCCCCCAGCTTCTCAGCTTTGGCCAATTTGCTTCCTGCATTCTCACCGGCCAGAACATAGTCCGTCTTTTTACTCAACGAACCCGCAGCTCGACCACCAGCCTTTTCAACCAATTCTTCCGCTTCTTTGCGCGACCAGTTCGACAGGGTGCCAGTGATAACAAAGACCTTTCCAGTCAAAGGTCCGTCTTGCTGGATCACAACCTCTCCCTGTGGCTGTACACCGGCCTGA
>DAOWJU010000174.1 GCA_030640215.1 Desulfuromonadales bacterium | reverse complement strand
TGGCCGTCACCTCCAAGCTGGAGACCGTTATCGTTATGGCCCTGGCAGTCACCTTCGTTATCGCCGGTTCCAACGTTTCGGTCAGCCTGCTCCGTCGGCAGATCCCTGGCAGTATTCGCATCATCGCCGAGATTACCATTATTGCGACGCTGGTGATCATTGTTGACCAGTTCCTCAAAGCCTATGCTTTCGGCATCAGTAAACAGCTCTCGGTTTTTGTCGGCCTGATTATTACCAACTGCATCGTGCTCGGTCGTGCTGAAGCCTTCGCCATGAAAAATCCACCGGGGCTCAGCTTTCTTGATGGTCTCGGTAACGGCCTGGGCTACAGCCTGGTGTTGTTGATAGTGGCTTTTTTTCGCGAGCTGCTCGGTGCCGGCAAACTGCTCGGGTTAACCATTCTGCCGACCACTAACGAAGGCGGTTGGTACTTGCCTAACGGCCTGATGTTGCTGCCGCCGAGTGCTTTCTTTCTTATCGGGTTGCTGATCTGGGCTCTGCGCAGCTGGAAAACAGATCAGGTTGAAAAGGAAAATTAACCGAACGGGACACGAACATGGAACACTACCTCAGTCTCCTGATCCGCTCGATTTTTATTGAGAACATGGCGCTCGCCTTTTTCCTCGGCATGTGTACTTTTCTGGCCGTTTCGAAAAAGGTGGATACCGCCATCGGTCTTGGTATTGCTGTTGTTGTGGTGCAGACCATTACGGTTCCGACCAACAATCTGATCTACCAGTATCTTCTGAAAGAGGGAGCTCTTGCCTGGCTCGGTATGGGAGATACGGACCTGACCTTTATCGGTCTGATCTGCTACATCGGTGTGATTGCCGCGATTGTGCAGATTCTCGAAATGGTGCTTGATCGCTTTTTCCCCGCACTTTACAACTCGCTCGGGATTTTTCTGCCCTTGATTACGGTTAACTGCGCCATTCTTGGTGGTTCTCTGTTCATGGTTGAGCGCGATTACAATTTTGCTGAAAGTATCGTTTTTGGCTTCGGCAGCGGTACTGGTTGGGCCTTGGCATTAGTCGCTTTGGCCGGTATCCGCGAAAAAATGAAATATGCTGATGTCCCTGACGGATTACGCGGCTTGGGGCTCACCTTTATGATTGCCGGCCTGATGGCCATGGCTTTCATGGCTTTTTCCGGTATTCAGCTGTAACGGTAAAGATGATGATTGAAATAGGCTTAGGTGTACTGATATTTACCGGAATTGTGATGCTTCTGGTTGCCCTGATCCTGGTCACCAGATCCTGGCTGATCCCGGCTGGCGAGGTCACTCTGAAGATCAATGAGGATGCGGAGAAAAGCCTGTCGGTTGATCGCGGTGACAAACTGCTCGGTGTGCTCGGCAGCCACGAGATTTTTATCCCTTCTGCCTGCGGTGGTGGTGGCACCTGTGGTCAATGCCTGGTCAAGATCATATCGGGCGGTGGCGATATCCTGCCGACAGAAACCGCCCATATCAACAAACGGGAAGCGAAAGAGGGCTACCGGCTCTCCTGCCAGGTTAACGTCAAGCAGGATATGGACCTTGAACTGCCGGACGAAATCTTCTCTATCAGCAAGTGGGAGTGTTGCGTGCGCTCCAACGAGAGCCGCGCAACCTTTATCAAGGAGCTGGTCCTGGAGTTGCCGGAAGGGGAAGTTTTGGACTTCCGTGCTGGCGGTTATATACAGATCGATGCGCCACCGCATGTTGTCGAATACAAAACCATGGAGATCGCCGAAGAGTTCAGGGAGGACTGGGACAAGTTTAATATCTGGCAGTACCGGTCCGAAGTTAAGGAGCCGATCATGCGCGCTTACTCTATGGCTAGCTATCCCGAGGAAAAACGGATCGTCATGCTCAACGTACGCGTTTGTCCACCGCCACCAGCTGTTTCTGATGCGCCTCCCGGGCAAATGTCCTCCTTTATTTACAATTTGAAAACGGGTGACAAAGTTACAATATCAGGGCCATACGGCGAGTTCTTTGCCAAGGAAACTGACGCCGAAATGGTTTTTATCGGTGGTGGTGCCGGCATGGCACCGATGCGTTCACATATTTTTGACCAGCTCAAACGACTCGGTTCGAAACGGAAAATTTCCTTCTGGTACGGCGCCCGCAGCCTGCGTGAAGCCTTCTATGTGGAAGAGTTTGAGACACTGGCGGAAACGTTTGCCAATTTTGAATGGCACTTGGTATTGTCCGACCCCATGCCGGAGGATAACTGGACCGGCGCTCATGGATTTGTCCATCAGTATCTTTACGATAACTATCTTGCCAGCCATCCGGCACCGGAAGACTGCGAATTTTACATGTGCGGACCGCCGATGATGAACAAGGCGGCCACGGAGATGCTTTATAACCTGGGCGTGGAACAGGAAAATATCCTGTTTGATGATTTCGGGATATAAGCTACCGTTAGGAGCTAAACATGCGCTTTGAGCAGACACGAACAATTTTACACCACTTGGCCCCGGACTATCATCGCACGGTCAGCGACTACTACCAGACGCTGGCAGAAGGCGATGTTTCCCCGCGTGTGCGACTGATGCTCGACTACCTGATCGACCATGAGCAGCACCGGGCGCTGGCGCTGGGGGAGTACTGTCGGGACGCTTCGCCTCATGTCCTTGACCACTGGTTCAAAGGTGTGGAGATCAATTTCCCGGAAGCGCGGCAGGAAATCCTTGGAGAAGCCGCAAAAACGGATCTCGACCAACTGATAAAGTCGGCGGTCAGCTACAAAAACAACCTGATCAGCTATTTTGCCCACTTGACCGCTCACTGCACCGGCGAGGAAACTTGTCATCTTTTCCAGACCTTGAAAACCCAGGAAGAAAAAGCCATGAAGCGGATGATCCGTCACTCGCAGGGGCTGGCTGACCTTTAGCATGCGGCAACGTCTTTTCAACTTGATAATTAGTTTTCTCGTACTGATTCTAACCAGCGGTTGTCAGCAGGAAAAAACAACGGATACTCTCCGCATCTCTGGCCAGACCATGGGAACAACCTGGTCGGTCGCCATGCTTCCCAGTCCTGATGGGATAGACACCGTAGCCCTGAAACAACTTCTGCAAAAGCGCCTCGACCAGATCAACAGCCTGATGTCCACTTATGACCCGGAATCAGAGCTGTCACGTTTCAATAACCAGCTCAGCACAGCCTGGTTTGCCATTTCGGACGATACCGCGCAAGTTATTGAGCTCTCTCAAACGATCAGTCGCC
>DAOWJU010000264.1 GCA_030640215.1 Desulfuromonadales bacterium | reverse complement strand
TTCTTGGTTTGACTTCCCATTTTTGACAATTCCAGTAAACCTCTGGATTCCCGCATGCGCGGGAAAGACGATCAATGGGCGTTGCTGTGTTTTGCAAGAGCCTCGACTATGTGCTTTTTATAAAAGTTAGTACACTGTTTAGCCGATTGTGTTTCTCATCAAGGTCAGTTAATATTCTTCAAAGATGTACCCTCACGAAACGATAGGTAATTTAACTAAATGACCACAGACCAATGGCTGCACATTCTTGGGCTCTTCGTCCTCTTTCTCTTTTCAGCTTTTTTCTCCAGCTCCGAAACAGCGCTGATGTCGATGGATCGGTTGCGGGTCAAGTACCTGGCCGAGAAGGAACGTCCGGGTGCAAAACGCCTGGAGCAGCTGCTCTCTAAACACGACGATTTGCTGAGCGCTATCCTGATTGGCAACAACCTGGTCAACATTATGATCTCGGTCTTTGCCGCCTCTCTCTTTATCGACCTGTTTGGTCAGGGCAGCGAGTTGATGACGATTCTGATTCTAACCCCGCTACTGCTGATTTTCTCAGAAGTCTGTCCCAAAACCTATGCTGCGACTTATCCGGAAAAGCACTCTTTCCGAGTGCTGCACCCAATCCGTTTCTTTATGTGGATATTGCGTCCGGTGACCAGGGTGGTCAGTGGCATCTCGGGTCTGTTGACCAGCTTCCTGCGTGGTGAAGAGCAGGCCCCGTTGATCTCTGAGGATGAAATCAGATCGATTATCGAGTTTGGCGAAGATGCTGGTGTGGTCGATGAAAATAAACGCCGTATGTTGCACGGCATTTTCGACCTTTCGGAAATCCGGGTGCGCGACGTTATGGTGCCACGCACAGAAGTGGTTGGTATTTCGGTCGATGCTGATTTTAAGGAGGTTGCGCGACTGACTGCCCAGGCCAGGCATTCACGTTTCCCGGTCTATGATGGCGATCTTGATAGCGTGGTTGGTGTGATTCATTCTAAGGACGTGCTGAATTATCTCGACAGGCCGGATCAATTTTCGCTGCGGGAATTAGCTCGTCCACCATATTTTGTGCCTGAAGCCAAACCGATCGAGACCTTGATGCAGGCTTTTCGTCGCAAGCACCTGCATCTTGCCGTGGTCGTCGATGAATATGGTGGGGTTGAGGGGATATGTACTTTAGAGGATATTGTCGAAGAGATTGTCGGTGAAATTCAGGATGAGTACGACGAAGAAGAAATTCTTGTCAAACCGCTTGCCGCGAACCTTTACATGGTTGATGGTAGTGCTGCTATTCGTTATATCAATCGTCGCTTCGAGTTGGACCTCTCCGAAGAGCATGTCAATACTCTGGCTGGGTTCCTGTTGCACTCATTGGGCAGCATTCCTGAAGTCGGTGATATCTGTGAGGCGGATGGTGTCCGTTTCACCGTGCGTGAGATCAAGGATCGTCGTATTGAGCAGATAGAAATGCGGCTCCCGGGCCAGAAAGGGCTGTAGTGTTGTAAAGCCATAGGGCTATAGGGCTTTCGAGCCTTATAACCTTATAGATTTACCGCCTTATAACTTTTGTTGTGGTTGAGGCAACCCTTTAAGTTTTCGTGCTATCTAACTGAAAAATATAACATTGTGTATGAGTTGCTTTTGTGACACTTCTTGACGACACTCGAAACAACCTCTCATAAGTTGTTTTCCTACCTCGGCAAAACGGCCTAACCCCCTAGAAAATTGAAATAATTTCTTGACAGACACCCATGCTCAGACTATATTTGCCCAGAAGGTGGTGAATTGTGTAATTTTAGGCCAAAGAGGGCCAAATGGAATTCCAGGGCGTTTATTATAATTCAATCGATCCAAAAGGACGGGCGAGTATTCCAGCCAAGTTCCGCGAGCAGCTGAAAGAGCTTTGCGAGGACGATACTTTGGTTGTTACTCAAGATCGCTGCGGAGTCGTCGCTTATCCTGTCCCGGAATGGGAAAGATTCCTCGCTAAATTCTCACAGCTCCCGAACGACCAGTTTCGGGAAGACCTCTATTTTACAACAGTAACCCCAGCCGCGCGTTGTACATTCGATAAGCAGGGCAGGATTCAGCTGCCGCAGTCCTTGCGCGAGTACTGTCGTCTCGATGCAGATGGTGTGCGTGATGTCGTTATCGTCGGCGGTGGCAAAAAAATTCAGATCTTGAACAAAACACGATATCTCGAAATGCTCGCCGAAGCAGAGCAGCGTCAGGCTGAGGATCGGCAGAAGCGTTTCGACCTGGGACTTTAGCCATGGTTACGGGAGAAACAAGCGTGACTTCTGATGCGTTCAGGCACGTGTCGGTGATGGCGGATGAGGTACTGAGATACCTCGACCCACATTGCGGCGGTATTTACCTGGACGGGACTCTGGGAGGTGCTGGCCATGCCCGGTTGATCCTTGAAGCAATATCTCCTGATGGTATTTTAATCGGCCTGGACCGCGACGTTGCGGCTCTTGCTGCAGCAAAAAGTAATCTGGCTGCTTTTGGTGACAGGGCGATACTCAGACAGGGTAATTTTTCTGATATGGACGCTCATCTCGACGCTCTCAAAATCGACCAAATTGACGGAATCCTGCTGGACCTGGGGGTTTCTTCTCACCAGATCGACAGCCCGGAGCGTGGTTTTTCGTTCCGAGAAGAGGGTCCGCTCGATATGCGCATGAACCCGGCAGAGGGCGTCTCCGCTGCCACCGTGGTTGCCGAAGCCGAAGTCGATGAGCTGAAACGGATCTTTCGTGATTATGGCGAAGAGCGCTGGGCTGGCAAGATAGCTCGGGCGATTGTGATGGACAGAGACCAGACTCCTTTCGTGACTACGGTGCAACTGGCTGAACTTATCAGCCGAGTCGTTCCTGCGAGCAGAGGGCCACAACGTATCCATCCGGCAACCCGGGTATTCCAGGCTCTGCGTATTCATGTCAATGGAGAGCTCGACAGTCTGCGGGCAGGGCTGGATGTCGCCTGGCAGAGATTGAAGGTCGGCGGTCGGTTGGTGGTAATCAGCTTTCACTCTCTCGAAGACCGGATGGTCAAACAAACCTTCCGTGCTTTGGCAACCGGTTGTGTATGTCCTCCTCGCCTCGCTGTTTGCGCGTGTGGGCAGCAACCCTCGGTTCGAGTGCTGACTCGTAGGGCAGTACGTGCGACAGAGCAGGAAATAAATAGTAACCCGCGCGCGCGAAGTGCTGTGCTGCGGGCGATGGAGAAACTCCCGCTGGAGGGTAATCAGAATGCCTGATGCAATTGTAAGAGCTTTACCCAAAATCAATGGCTTTACCCTGCATCGCCCGAACTTGGTGCCGGTACTCGGATTTATCGCTCTGCTGCTGGCTGTATCGCTCTTTTTCGTCTGGTCACGTGTTCAGGTAACCAGCCTTGATTACGAAATTTCTCAGTTGGAAAGTAATTTGCGTAGCGTAAGGCAGGAGGCTTCGAACCTGAGCCTGGAGGCGGCCAGCCTCAGTAACCCCGAGCGGATCGAACGAGTGGCGCGCAAAGAATTGAACTTGCGCCTGCCCACTGCCGATCAGGTGATAACGGTGGAGTAATGAAAGAACTGGGGAAGGGTGTCCGTGTTCGCATTCGTCTGATCGGGGTGGTTTTTATCCTTGGTTTTGCGCTGGTGACGATGCGTGCCTTTGATCTCCAGGTCTTGCAGGAACAGCAGTGGGGTGAACGCGCCGAGCGGCAGCATCAGAAAGTTATACCTTTAACGCCACAGCGCGGCACAATTTACGACAGCAATGGTGAAGAGCTGGCCGTCAGCGTTGATGTCGATTCGATTTATATTGAGCCGCGAAAATTGGAAAATCGTGATTTGGCTGCTAAAAAGCTGGCCAAAGCTCTTGGTCTCTCTTCGAAGACAATTAAGACCAAGTTGAAGGGTAACAGCAACTTTGTCTGGTTGAAACGTCAGGTTACCCCTAACCAAAGCGAGTCGATCAAAGCATTGAAGCTCAGTGGTGTTGGCATGATTAAGGAACCACGTCGCTTCTACCCGAATTCCAATATTGCCGCACATCTACTTGGCTTTACCGGTCTTGACCCGAAGGGGCTGGAAGGTCTGGAGCTCAAATATGACAAAACGATTCTCGGCCGAGGCGGCTACCTGGTCATGGAACGGGATGCACTGGGGCGCGGTATAGGGGCGGGGTCGCCTCAGGTTCAGGGTGCGACGCACGGTCATGATCTTTATCTGACTATTGATAAAAACCTGCAGTATATTGCCGAACGGGAATTAGCAGATGGTTTGCGCAGGACAGAGGCCAAGGCAGGTACAGTCGTCATGCTTGAGCCATCAACCGGCAAGGTCTTGGCAATGGCCAGCTATCCAGAATACAACCCAAATGCTTTCTTTCGCTATAAGCCGTATCAGTGGCGGAATCGTGCTGTTTGCGACAGCTACGAGCCTGGGTCAACTTTCAAGGTTATTCTGATGGCGGCTGCACTCAATGAGGCCGTTGTCAGTACAAACCAAAAGATTAATTGTGAGAATGGTAAGTTTCGGGTCGGTGGCAAGGACATCCATGACCACAAAAAGTACCAGAAGTTGACACCGGCCGAGATCATCAAATACAGCTCAAATATTGGCTCGGCAAAAATAGGCAAAATGCTGGAAAGGAAAGATTTTCACCGCTATATCAAGGATTTCGGGTTCGGGCAACGGACTGGTATTGATCTCCCTGGTGAAGTGGTTGGCCTGTTGCGCCCGCCAGACAAATGGTTTGAGGTTGACCTTGCCGCTATCTCATTTGGCCAGGGAATCAGTGTCACCCCGATTCAGTTGACCGCCGCAGTAGCGGCGATTGCTAATGGTGGGTATCTGATGGAACCTTACGTTGTTGATCGGGTTGTTGACAGTCAGGGGCAGGTAACCCAGCAAAATAAGCCACGCGTAGTGCGCAAGGTGATTGCCATGGATGTTGCGCAAACGGTTTCCAGAATGATGGAAATGACCACGGAAGATGGCGGCACTGCGACCAACGCCAGAGTGCCGGGCTTCAGAGTGGCAGGCAAGACCGGCACAGCACAGAAGGTCGATGCAGTGACCGGTGGCTATTCGGTGGATAAGCGGGTGGCGTCATTTGTCGGGTTCATCCCGGCCGAAGATCCGCAACTGGTTATGCTTGTCTCCATCGACGAACCGAAGGTCGGTATCTATGGCGGGCTGACGGCAGCCCCGGTTTTCTCCAGAATTGCCGCCCAGGCGATGCAGTCTCTGAAGATAGCGCCGAATGAGGAGATGCTCGCCGGGGAGAAACTTCCGTCGCTGGATCAGATCATCGTTGAAGCAATGGCACCAAAAAGATCCACAGCTCAGAAAATGACGACTTCTGAAGTCTCGGGTGGCCCGCAAATGCCGGACT
This sequence comes from Desulfuromonadales bacterium, assembly GCA_030640215.1. Lineage (GTDB taxonomy): Bacteria > Desulfobacterota > Desulfuromonadia > Desulfuromonadales > BM103 > M0040. Next base: position 6,017 of record DAOWJU010000264.1, on the reverse strand, counting down.
TTGTCGGCTTGAGTTATCGCCAGGTGCTTGCCCTGATGCAAGAAGACCACCTGAATATTAGCTTCCGGGGTCGTGGCCGGGTTGTTGAACAGTCTCCAATCCCAGGTATGGCAATTCCTTACGGTGCCCCAATATGGGTGCGCATGGAACCACCATCCTGATATGACTTATTGATTGACGGTTTATTATGAGACTCATGAAGATATGAAACTATCGCAACTCTTAAAAAGCTGCTCGGTGCAACAAGTGCGTGGAAACGTGGATCTTGAAGTGACAGGTCTACACTACGATTCCCGTCAGATAAGGCACGGCGACGCTTTCTTTGCTTTGCGCGGAGTTGTCAGCGATGGGCACAACTTCATCTCCAGTGCGATAGTAAATGGTGCCACGGTGGTGTTCTCTGAAGAGTCAACTGAGAGCCTTGGGTCGGTGACTACGGTTCTGGTCGAAAATTCGCGGCAGGCAATGGCGCTGGCAGCGGCCGAGTTTTACGGTAATCCGACCAAAGATATGCAGGTCGTCGGTGTGACCGGCACCAACGGCAAGACAACCATCACTTACCTCTTGGAAGCGATTCTGAGCCGAGCGGATTTGTCACCAGCCGTGGTCGGCACGATCAACTACCGATATGGCAGCGATCTGCGCCAGGCTCCGCATACTACCCCGGAGTCTCATGATCTTATGAAGCAGGTTAGCGATTTCCGGGAGAGCGGTGCGCGTTCTCTGGTGATGGAAGTTTCATCGCATGCCCTGGATCAGTGTCGGGCCGATGGCGTGCATTTCCAGGTCGGCGTTTTCACGAACCTGACTCCTGAGCACCTTGACTACCACCAAGATATGGAGCGGTACTTTACGAGTAAATACCACTTGTTCAAAGAACTGCTCCCTCGTGACAATGGTCGCGCAGTGATCAACATTGACGATGCCTACGGTCAGCGCCTGGCTGCAATGTTACCTGACGCTTTGACCTGCGGCCGTAACCGGGAGGCAGATGTCTATCCCGTAAGCCTCGATGTTTCGTTGCAAGGGATTAACGGCCAGGTGGCAACGCCTCTTGGAATCGTCGAAATTGAGAGCCCATTGCTCGGTGATTTTAATGTTGAGAACCTGCTTTGTGCCATCGGCGCCGCTGTAGCTCTTGACTTGTCTCCGCAGATAATTGCTGCTGGCCTTGCAGCATGTGCCGGTGTCCCGGGACGCCTTGAGCTGATAAAAAATGATCGTGAAGCTGTGATTCTGGTTGATTACGCACACACAGGTGATGCCTTACGCCGAGCTATCGAAGCGATGCAGGAGCTTGCTCCGCAACGGATTCTGACCATTTTCGGTTGTGGCGGCGATCGAGATCGCAGTAAACGGTCAGTTATGGCTGAAGTCGCTGCTCGTGGTTCCAATATCGCAATTGCAACATCGGACAACCCCCGCTCAGAAGATCCCGAGCAGATTCTTAACGATGTCCGTAGTGGTCTTGTCAAGGTTCATGAGCGTGAATGGAGCAAGGTGGAAGCGGAAAGGGCCGAAGGCGAGGGCTATGTTGTCATTCCTGACCGCAGTGAAGCCATTAAGTTTGCTGTCAAGATACTGCGGCCTGGCGATCTTCTTCTGGTTGCTGGAAAAGGCCATGAGGATTACCAGGTTCTCAGCAGTGGACGGATCCATTTCGATGATCGTGAAGAGTTGCGTAATGCGCTGCAGGCAGGAGGTCAGCAATGATTCGCATGGATATGCGTGAAGTCGCGGAGATTACCGGCGGCCACCTGATGCAGAATGGCGCGTCTGTCCAATTTCAGGGGATTTCTACCGATAGTCGCACATTGCAGCCGGGGGATCTTTTTATCCCGCTGCGAGGTGATAATTTCGATGGGCATGATTACCTTACCTTGGCGATACAGCGTGGTGCAGCGGGATGTCTCAGTGAAGAGATGATCGGTGGCTTACTGGTCCCGGTCGTCAAGGTTGCTGACACGCTTAAGGCTCTTGGAGACCTGGCCGCGGCTGTCCGGCGTAAATTTGCTGGCCCGGTGGTCGGTATTACCGGAACCTCGGGTAAGACTACTTGTAAGGAGATGCTGGCAGCTATCCTCGAGCATAGCGGCCCGGGACTGAAGTCAGCTGGTAATTTCAATAACCTGATTGGCGTGCCGCTAACCCTTTTTGAACTGAAGCCTGAACATCGTTGGGCGGTTGTTGAAATGGGTATGAGCGCTCGTGGTGAAATTGCCCGGTTGGCTGAAATTGCAGCTCCGAATGTCGGCTTGATTACTAATGTTGGTGCTGGACATCTGGAAAATTTCGAAGAGATTTCCGGTGTGGCACGAGCCAAAGGCGAACTCTTCATCAGCTTGCCGGCAGACGGAGTCGCCCTGATCAATGCTGACGATCCGGAAGTCTGCCTATTGCCTGTGGCCAATGGTGTTCGTAAAGTTCTGTATGGCACCAGTAGTGATGCTGCCGTCCGGGCGGACAAAATTATGGCGCAAAATGGATCAGTCGGTTTTGATTTGACAATCGATGGCGCTGCGCAACGGGTCGTACTGCCTTTGCCGGGCCGTCATAATGTCTCCAACGCTCTTGGCGCTGCAGCAGCGGCTACGGTTCTCGGTATCAGGTTGCAGGAAATTGCAACTGGTCTGGAAGCTTTTAAGCCCTGCCCAGGGCGCATGGAACTACTGGAGTTGCCTGGGGACATTGTTGTGCTTGAGGATAGCTACAACGCTAACCCCTTGTCGGTACACGCCGCACTCGATGCTCTTCATGACCTTGGCTCGCTTGGTCGGCGTATCGCGGTTCTGGCGGATATGCTCGAACTGGGGCCTACTGCTCCGGAATTGCATTACCAGATCGGTACCATTGCAGCCGAACGAACTGATTGGCTCTTTACTTATGGGGCTCTGGCCGCAGAGATTATTCGCGGCGCTACGGACGCGGGATTGTCCACTGACAAGGTTTTTGTTGCTGACAGTCATGACGAATTAGCTGCACGACTGCTTGAAGTGCTTCAAGACGGTGACCGGGTTCTGATTAAGGGCTCACGAGGTATGCGCATGGAAAAGATAACTGCCGCTTTGCGTATATCAAAACAGAAGACTGCCGTAAACGGCGACTGACGGAGATTTAAAGTGCTCTATCATCTGCTCTACCCATTACATACGGAATTTTCGGTCTTTTATGTTTTCCGGTTTATTACCTTCCGGACGATCTATGCGGCGATTACGGCTCTTGTTATCAGTTTTTTACTGGGTCCATGGTTGATTGAGAAACTGTCGTCGTTACAGTTGGGGCAAACGATTCGGCGATCGGGGCCTGAGTCCCATTTCAAGAAAGAGGGAACACCGACCATGGGTGGCTCTCTGATCCTTTTTGCCATAGTACTGCCGACTTTGCTTTGGGCTGATCTGACCAACATGTATGTCTGGTTAGTGCTCTTTGTCACGGTTGGTTACGGCATCATTGGTTTTGTTGATGATCTGCTGAAAATTCGCAAGAAAAACAGTGATGGATTGTCAGCACGTAAGAAAATGTTCTGGCAGATGTTGATTGCGTTTGGGGTCGGCATGATCCTGATGGCTTATCCTGGATTCCAAACGACTCTGGCTTTCCCTTTTTTCAAAAGTTTGAATCCCGACCTTGGCTGGTTCTATGTACCATTTGCCATGTTGGTGATTATAGGCGCTAGCAATGCCGTTAATCTTACCGATGGTCTCGATGGTCTGGCGATTGGTCCGGTGATTATTGCGGCGGGAGCTTACCTGCTTTTCGCATACGTGGCCGGGCATGCGACCTTATCCAGTTATCTGCAGATCGATGGCGTCAAAGGGGCCGGTGAACTTTCAATCTTGTGTGGCGCCATGGTCGGAGCCGGGCTTGGTTTCCTCTGGTTTAATACTTACCCGGCGCAGGTATTTATGGGTGACGTCGGCAGTCTATCGCTCGGCGGAGCCATCGGTACCATTGCTGTGATTACCAAGCAGGAGATCGTGCTGGTGATTGTCGGCGGGATCTTCGTTATGGAGGCGCTCTCGGTGATTGTACAGGTGGCGTCTTTCCGCCTCTACGGTAAACGAGTTTTTCGCATGGCACCGATTCATCATCATTTTGAACTGAAAGGCTGGCCAGAGCCGAAAATTATCGTACGGTTCTGGATTATCAGCATCATTCTGGCATTGATCGGTCTCTCCACCCTGAAGTTGAGATAAGGGCCATAGGTTGAGATAAGGACAGGGGCTAGATGCAAAGAGATTATCGGGACAAGAAAATTGTTGTTGTTGGTGCCGGTTCTACCGGGTGCAGCCTGTCGCGGTTTTTCCGCTCGCGTGGGGCCCAGGTTGTCTTGTCCGACAGTCGTTCTGCTGGTCTTCCCGATGCCCTTGATGAGCTAAAAAAATCCGGTGTTGAGCTGGACCTTGGCGGTCATACGCAGGCGATCTTTATGGCTTCTGATCTGGTTGTTGTCAGCCCGGGTGTACCACTTGATATACCGATTCTGGTTGTCTGCCGTGAGCGTGGGATTCCGATCCTCGGTGAAATAGAAATTGCCTGGCGTGAGCTGAGCGGCACCATGATTGCCATCACAGGTACCAATGGTAAGTCGACGGTCACCACCCTGGTTGGCGAGATGCTCAAGAGTTGGGGAGAGAAGGTCTTTGTCGGTGGCAACCTTGGCATCCCGCTGGTTGATGCCGTCAATCACGATTTCGACTGGTCTGTGGCAGAACTGTCATCATTCCAGCTGGAAACAATAGAATCTTTCCGCCCACGCTACGCCATGCTGCTCAACGTCTCTGAAGACCATTTGGATCGTTATCCGGATATGGCCAGTTATTTGGCAGCCAAGGCAAGGATTTTTGAAAACCTGCAGGACGACGATGTGGCAATAGTCAACTGTGACGATCCTCTTGTCATGCAGGCTGTCGCAAAAACTCGTGCAATCAAGGTCTGTTTCAGCAGCCAGTCTGTACTGGAGAGCGGGATGAGTCTGGTCGGCGATAAAATTGTCTGGCGGTGGCAGGATAGCGAAATCCTCTTTCCTGTTGATGAATTGCAAGTCCGCGGTTGCCATAATCAGGAAAATGTAATGGCCGCCTTGATTCCGTTACTGTTGGAAGGGTGTCCTGCAGAGGTTGCCTGGAGTGCGGCCAAGAGGTTTGCCGGTCTGCCGCATCGTATGGAGTTCCTCGGCGAACTTCGTGGCACCTGTTGGTACAACGACTCCAAAGGCACCAATATTGGCAGTGTAGTGAAAAGCTTGTCAGGACTGACAAAGCCAGTGGTTCTAATCGCTGGCGGTAAGGACAAACAGGGTGATCTCTCTTCTTTGGCTGCACCGATTAAAGAAAAAGCCGCTCATCTGATATTGATAGGAGCTGCCGCAGAGCGCATGGCAAAGGCCTTTGCCGGGCTTGCCGAAATTCATCGCGCCAAGAGTATGCATGAAGCGGTTGGGCTTGCTGACCGGTTAAGCAATCCTGGCGGGGCGGTGCTGTTGTCGCCCGGGTGTTCCAGCTTCGATATGTTCAAAAGCTTTGAAGAGCGTGGCCAGATTTTTATCCGCGAGTTTCGCGCTTTAAGTCGTCATGGGGAATGTGTCAATGGAAATTAGGCATGGGGCCGATCATTCCATTTTGGTGCTGGCGGTCTGCTTGACCTGTCTCGGTGTGGTTATGGTTTTTTCTTCCTCATCGATTATGGCAGTTCGAGATTACGGCGACAGTTTGTATTTTCTCAAGCGCCAAGGTGTCTATGCCTTGCTTGGCTTCGGAGTCATGGCGCTGTTGATGCGCATTGATCTTGAAGTGTTACGCAAGGCGGCCTGGCCGGTATTGGGTTTGAGTGTCTTACTGCTGGTGGCCGTTCTGATCCCTGGGGTTGGTAAAAAAATTAGTGGTGCAACTCGTTGGCTGAGTGTTGCGGGTCTCACTTTCCAGCCAGCTGAATTCGTCAAGATTGGCCTGGTGCTCTTTATGGCACATTCGTTAGCTCGCAAGCAGGAGAAAGTTAAGAGATTCCGCGCTGGTTTC
>DAOWJU010000293.1 GCA_030640215.1 Desulfuromonadales bacterium | reverse complement strand
GCCAGCCTGCGCCGCCCAGAAAATCTGTTCGCGATTGGCTGCATCTGCGACCTGACGGGTGGACTGCCAGACCTTCTCGGTGGGGATATGAGCCAGGGTCAGCAACACGCTCAACATCAGCACCACACTGACCAGCGCCATGCCCCGCTCATTACCGGCCATGCCTTTCTCATTACTGACCAGACCTCTCTCATTGCTGGCCTTGGCTCTCACATCACAGGCCATGATTTTCAATTCACAGGCCATGATTTTTCACCTCAACCAGTTGTGAGACCAGGCTGCGCCGATAATGATCCCGGAATGGGCCATAGCTGCGGTTACCGAGCGTATAGATGGTTTCGTTGGTGTAATTTCGATCGGGACGCAGATCCCGAACCAGCAGACTGATACGCACACCACGCACATCCTGCGGCCTTGCCGGCTGGTGAGTCAAAGAACCATCGCCAAGCAGGTATTCGAACTGCATGCCGTCCACGGCATCATCGAGAATATTCCGGCTGGTGAAATCGTCTCGCCGCAAACGGTTGCTGGTGGAAAACGGATCCAGTTGATAGGAGTAGGCTCGCACGCCAAGCACTTCGGTGCCGACCGGGACGCCTTCGTTCAAAGGTTGATTCAATTGCAAGGAGAGGTCGGCAAGCTGAACCGCATAGCAGAGGCGATGATTGGCGAGCACCAGATGATTGATCGCCTCCGGACCAGGTTGCAGCTCGCGGGTCGATCCCGGGCTACGATTGGGACGGCGATTCAGAACCAGACCAGTCTCACCGGTAAGGGCCGGTTGCGCCAGGCGCAGGGTTGGTGCAAAGGAAACCGCTTTGACGATGGTCAGGCGATCATCGTCATCACTGTGGTCATCGGCGAGGATCGAAAATGGCAGGGATTCCAGCGGATCACCACTCAGACTGTCATGCACCAGAACCAGCGCCGCACCGCCAGCCACCTGCGGCACCGGGCCAAGCAGAAAAGCGGCATCACGGATATCACTGGCCAGGAAACGGATCAGACGGTCGGCCCGGTCCTGCAGATCGTTACGACTGATTTCGGTCAGGATACGTGACTGAAAATCGATCACCAGCTGCAAAATCATGGTGCCGATGATCGAAGCAACGGTCATGGCGACCAGCAGTTCCACCAGGGTTATGCCAGCACAGGCACCTTTTTTCATGGTGCCGAACGGATCGTTTGCAGCTGATAACGATGGCTTTGGCCCCGTTGCTGCCAGTTTGCGGTGACTGTGATTCTACTCTGGTCAAGCTGCGGCAAGTTTGCTTCGATCTGCTGCTGAATCTCAACACCGGCAATCAGCAAAGGCTCATCGGCCACCATCGCCAGGCCAGCATAATCAAGCACCTGCAGTTCCGCCATCACCTCACCAGCCAAACGCTGTGCCTGTGTATGCAGGCTGTTGCCATAATTGACCTGTAAATTACTTATCAACAGGGGCAAAAGCCCCATGCTGGTAATCAGGAAAATCATCAACGACACCATCACTTCAACCAGCGTGAAACCTTTCTCCCCGTTTCCCCGATACATTGACATTCGCCCCTCCAGACAAAATATAATCACAAAATCCAATGTAATTATTCAGATTACAAAGAAAATCTCTGGACACGGATAAGAGTCTGATTTACACGGATTGAACATAAGCTAACGTCTTGATGTCATGCTTCTAAATCCGTGTTCATCCGTGTAATCCGTGTCCTGTTTATCTTTAAAAGATGGTAACCTCTCAGTTTACGACAAAAGAGATAACACCCGGTTCATCCCCAGGTTTATTCCTGACTTAGCCAAGGTGGCCCTGATCTGCCAGGCTGACATAACGACCGCTGCCAATAATAATATGGTCAAGCACCCGCACGCCCATGAGCGCCCCGGCATCGCGCAGACGGGTGGTTAATTCCAGATCCTCACGACTCGGTTCCGGATCACCGGACGGATGATTGTGCACAAAGAGAACCGCCGCGGCGGATTCACGGATCACCGGTTGGAACACTTCCCGGGGGTGGACGATACTGGCATTAAGGCTGCCCTCGGAGATCTGAAGTTCGCGAAGAACCCGATTTTTACTGTCGAGCATCAGGGTCAGGAAGACTTCCTTTTTGCGATCACGAAGACGCTCGTGAAAATGCTCAAAGACTTCCCGGGAGCTGGTAAAACGGGTTCCTGGAGCGAGGGGGTTGGCGGCAAACCGGCGGGCCAGTTCACCAACGGCGAGGATTTCTGCCGCCTTGGCGGGACCGATACCGGGCAGATCACAGAGCTCGGCGACCGCTGCCGAGGTCATAGCGCGCAGAGAACCGAACCGCGTCAGCAGTTGACGGGAAAGATCAAGCGCAGTGGTGCCGTTGCCGGCATGGCCAGTACGTAGAATCAACGCCAGCAGTTCAGTATCACTGAGTGCTGCGGGACCTGTAGACAGAAGCTTTTCCCGCGGCCGGTCGGCCACGGGCCAGTCCTTGATGCAGGACATTGCCCCCTCCTTTGTTATTTCAAAACATTACAAAATCATTGCAAAATATGACAATCAAATAAAAACAGAACTGCTCAAGTACCATAAAAAGAGCTCATTATGCAAGGCTCATGCTGGCCCATGTTGACAACAGGAAAAGCGGAGGAGAAAAGCGAAGGTTGACTTGCAACGAAAACCACATCTATCATTGAAACATCAGCAACAGATAAGGCCTTGCTGCCACTGGTGGTCAGGCCATTCTCAGTTAGAAGAATATCAACCCTTTCAACAGGCACAATTATGGCTCTACTTAAAATCCGCCACTATCCCGATTCGGTCCTGAAAAAGGTGGCCGCACCGGTCTCCGAGTTTGATGAGTCCCTGCGCCAACTGGCTCATGATATGGCCGAGACCATGTATGCTGCCCCGGGCATCGGCCTGGCCGCGCCGCAGGTCGGTATCAGCAAACGCCTGACCGTGATCGACTGCTCGTCGCGCGATGAAGAGACGCAATTGCTGGTTTTGATCAACCCGGAGATTATTGACCGCGAAGGAGAAAGCTGCGAAGAAGAGGGCTGCCTTTCGGTTCCGGAGTACTATGCCAAGGTCAACCGCAGCGAGAGAGTCAAAGTTCGCTTCCAGGATCTGGATGAGCAGACCCACATCATCGAGGCCGGCGGCCTGACGGCGATTGCCTGTCAACACGAGATCGACCACCTCGACGGCATCCTCTTTGTCGACCATCTCTCACCACTCAAGCGCAGCATCTTTCGTAAAAAGTGGAAGAAAATTCAGGAACATATGACGGAGCAGATGTAATGCAGCCACAGGAGCTACGTACCGTTTTCATGGGGACACCGGACTTTGCCCTACAGACTTTGCAGGGCTTAATTGATGCTGGCTGCAACCTGGTCGGCGTTTACACCCAGCCCGACCGACCCAAAGGCCGCGGCAAACAGTTGGCGGCGCCGCCGGTCAAAGAGCTGGCGCAAAAGCATGACATCCCGGTCTACCAACCGCTCAAACTGCGCCAGCCCGAGGCCGTCGCCGAATTGGAGGCCTTGGCCCCCGACCTGATTGTGGTGGTTGCCTACGGTCAGATCCTGCCGAAGAGCGTCCTCGATATTCCCCGTCACGGCTGCATCAACGTGCATGCCTCGCTGCTGCCCAAATATCGTGGCGCCGCACCGATCAACAAGGCGATCATCGACGGTGAAACGGAAACCGGCATCACCACCATGTACATGGACATCGGCCTCGATACCGGCGACATGTTGATCAAAAAGAGTCTGTCAATCGGCCCACAGGAGACAGCGGGCGAACTGCATGATCGTCTGGCAAGCCTTGGCCGCGCAACCATGGAAGAGACGCTGCAGCAGCTCTGTGCCAGTACCTTGCAACGCGAAGTTCAGGACGACGAGCAGAGCACCTATGCATCGATGATGAAGAAAGAAGACGGTCGCATCGACTGGAGTCGCTCAGCCAAAGAGATTCACAACCATGTGCGCGGTCTCGATCCCTGGCCGGGTGCCCACACCTCCCTCAACGGCGAACTGCTCAAACTGGCCAGAACCAGTCCGGAAACGGCAGACGGTGGCAAACCCGGCACAGTTGTATCGGCTGACAAGAATGGCGTACTCATCGCCTGCGGCAGCGGCACGCTACTGATTAAAGAGTTGCAGCTGGCCGGTCGTAAACGCCTGGCTGCAGGTGATTTTCTGCGCGGCTGCAACCTTGAACCGGGAATGACGCTGGAGTGAGAGTATCGTGTCGACGACGCATAAAATGACGCGCAACAACGAACAGCCCAACCCAATGGATGCTCGTTACGGAGCATACCAGATCCTGCAACGCGTTGAGCAGGGTGGTTACGCCGACCGCTTGCTGGACAGTTATCTCGAGCGCCATCCGGGCATGGATCCGCGCGAACGGGGGCTGCTGACGGAACTGGTCTATGGACTCATGCGCCTGCGTGGCCGGATTGACTTTGCGCTTGAACAATTCTCCCGCCAACCTCTGCAGCGCCTCGAAGCCAACGCCCTGCTCCTGCTGCGCCTTGGCGCCTACCAGTTACTCGAACTGGATCGTATCCCGTCTCACGCGGCAGTGCATGCTACCGTTGAACTGGCGCACCAGGTCGGCATGAGTCGGGTTGCGGGACTGGTCAACGGCACCCTGCGCAGCCTTGAACGCGAACGCGCCACTATCGCCTGGCCGACGCCGGACAATCTGCGTGCCTATCTCCAGCATGTCTGCAGCCTGCCGAACTGGCTGGCCAAAGAGTTGCTGCGCCACTTTCCCAATGTCGAATCCCGGGCCCTGGCTGAAGCTCTGACCGTAGCAGCACCGCAGACCTTGCGAACTAATACCCTGAAGACGGACCGCGAAACCTTGCTTGCAGCACTGACCGAAGCCGGACATAGCGCCAGGCCTTGCCGCTATACTGACGAAGGCATCATTGTTGAAAAACGTGCACCGCAACCGTTACCCGGAGATAGTGAGGGCTGGTATCAGGTGCAGGATGAAGCGAGTATACTGATGGCTCACCTGCTTGATCCCCAGCCTGGTGATAAAATTCTTGATGCCTGCGCCGCTCCCGGCGGAAAAACCACCCATATTGCCGCCCTGACCAACAACCAAGCCTGCATCACGGCCCTGGAGAAATATCCACAGCGGGTCGAATTGATTAACCAAGGGGCCAAGCGGATCGGTTGTCAGAATATCACGGCGCGCTGTTGGGATCTTACCGAAGCACCTGAATTCCTTGAAGCGGAGAGTTTCGACCGGATTCTCGTCGATGCTCCGTGCAGCGGCCTCGGTGTGCTACGTCGCAACCCCGAAAGTCGCTGGAGCAGGCGACCGGCTGACATCAAGGAGTTGGTCGAACTGCAACGCACGATTCTCAACCAAGTGGCACCTCTGCTACGCCCCGGTGGTCATCTGCTCTATTCGGTCTGTACCTTCACCGCTGCTGAGACCGATGCCATTGTGCATAATTTTCTCGCCACTCATAAAGACTTCCTCCAGGAGGATTTTCGCACGCTACTGCCGCCAGCATGGCAGGAACTGACCACCGACAACGGCTGCGTACGCACCTTGCCGCATCATCACGATGGTATGGACGCCTTTTTTGCGGTCAGATTTGTGAAAAGATAGACTGTTCTCCTCCTGAAACTGGCCAAACTATTTTCAAATAGGTTATAAAGGGGATGTTCTGCGCCTATAACGAATTCAGAACGATGTACTTAACTATCAAGAACACCCCCCCTGCTCGTTGTACTCGCTTCCCCCCTGTAAAACAGGGGGGATTGAGGGGGTGTTTTGCTGAGCAATTAGCCTTTTTTGGGAGTTCCAGATGATCAAAATAGCCCCCTCGATTCTTTCCGCCGACTTCTCCCGATTGGGCGAAGACATTCAGGCCGTTGACCGCGCCGGTGCCGACTACATTCACGTTGATGTCATGGACGGTCATTTCGTCCCCAACATCACCATCGGTCCGCTGGTCGTCGCTGCCTTGCGCAAGGTCACCGACAAGCCCCTCGACGTCCACCTGATGATCGAGAACCCGGACCTCTATATTGCCGAATTCGCCAAGTCTGGCGCTGACATCATCACTGTCCACCAGGAAGCGGTACCCCACCTGCATCGCACCATACAGCTGATCAAAAGCCTCGGCAAAAAAGCTGGCGTCTCGCTCAACCCGGCCACACCGGTGGAGAGCCTTGACGTCATCCTCGACGAGCTTGACCTGGTCTTGGTCATGTCGGTCAATCCCGGTTTCGGCGGCCAGTCTTTCATTCCCTCGGCGCTAGATAAGATCCGCGCCCTGCGCCAACGCATCACACAACGCGGCATCGCCACCGAACTGGAAGTCGATGGCGGCGTCAAGGTAGACAATATTCGTGAAGTGGTTGGGGCAGGAGCAGATGTGCTGGTCGCTGGTAGCGCCGTCTTCAATACTGATGACTACGCCGCAACCATTCTGGCTTTGCGGGAGAATGCTGTCAGCACTACAGCCTGAGACTTGACCGCAGTCGGCAGTACGGGAGAGATGACAATTAAGAGGGGGTTAGTTTGAACAGGGCATCCAATTCGCCCTTTTCATCCAGATCAAACAATTCTGCACAGCCGCCGATTGGGGCACCATTGATGAAGATCCCCGGAATCGTCGGCTGCTGACTACGTTTCAGCATTTCTGCTGCTTTAAGCTGGTCATCGGTGATATCATACTCGACGAAGTTCATACCTTTGATGCGCAGCAGCTCTTTGGCCCGCTGACAATAGGAACAGAAAACCTTGGTGTAGATTTCTATTTTGACGCTCATGACACTGCCTGCCCGGTTTCGAATCACTCTTGAGGTTCAACCTAAATCAGGTTTAAGACTACCCAAGGTGAGGCAAGATGCAAGCTGCGGAAAGGAAAAGCTGTGATTTTTAATTTTTGCAAGAGGTTATGCTGTTTCGTTCTGGTGCTGATGCTGGTTTCATGCGCCGCTCATCATAAGTTTGAGCTTCAGCAGACCGCCAAGCTCGGCGAAATGAGTCGAGATGACTTCATGAACGCTATGCGCTGGAAACAATTCGACGTTGCTGGCAGCCTGATGGTACCTGAGCATCGCAAGCATTTTATGAAGACCTTTGCGGCGCTGAAAGATATTCATATCATTGACGTCAAACTCACCTATCTGCTGTCATCAGAAGAGAATAAGCGTTTCGAAACAACTGTTGAAATGGACTACTACCTGCTGCCATCGGTGACCATAAAGACCTTCAACTTCGATCAGACCTGGCTCTATTTTGATGAGGATGACTCAACGCCTGAGGGTTTCTTTATTTCCACCCCTTTCCCTGACTTTCCGTAACAGCGACGACTAATGAGAAACAACCGACCAAGTGTGCTTGCAGGCGTATTTTGTCGTCATCTGAAAAACACTTTCCCGACTTCTGCAAAACAGCGGTGAACGCTGCCGTCAGAGCTCAATTTTCACTTGATTCCCCCGCTATCTTTGTGGTATTTAGCTGCATACTGTATACAACGTGGGCAGAATAAACATTAAGATACATACCGCGACACACAAGCGCTGAGGCGCTTTTTTGTTGTGGTTCTCTGTGTCAAAATATCTGACCTGAATGGGAGGTACAAATCTTGGCTGAAGTGGTTTTTTCCAGCTGGGGCGGCAAGGTGATCGACAATCGGCAAGGTGGTGAGCCGGAAGCAGCGGCATTCAAGCTGCCGGGCAACTATCTTGAAGAAGGCAAAGTAGGCGCCTTCATGGGCTGGGACGGCGTCATCGTCCTGGACAAAGATATCGACATCGTCACCATGGCCGCCGAGTATATGAAGCGTGTTCAAGAGAAGTACTGTTGTGCCAAATGCACCCCCGGTAAACGTGGGACGCGGGTCATGATGGATACTCTGGCACGGATCCTTGCCGGACACGGCGAAGAGAGCGATCTGGACATTTTGACCGGGTTAAGCGACCTGCTTGATAACTGCAAGTGCACCTTGTGCATGACCGCAGCCAGGCCGGTGCTCGATACGGTTAAATATTTCCGTGATGACTACCTGGCCTTCCTGCGCGGTGAGCGCAAGAGCAAGCAGGCCAAAAGTTATCGCGACAAGCTGACGGCACCCTGTATGGATCGTTGTCCGGCGCACATTGATATCCCGGCCTACATTGAGGAAATCAAGGATTACCGCCACGACGAAGCGCTCGGCACGATCCGCAATCGCATGCCGATCCCGGCAGTCTGCGGCCGTGTCTGTCCACATCCGTGTGAGACAGCCTGCCGCCGCGCCCTGATCGATGAGCCAATCAGCATCATGGTGCTGAAACGCGTTGCCGCTGACCACGAGCTGCTGCACATTCAGGAACCGCCGCATAAGGCCAAGGAGTCAACCGGCAAGAATATCATGGTTGTCGGTGCTGGCCCTGCCGGTCTGACCTGCGCCTACTACCTGGCGCTGGAAGGGCACAAGGTCAAAATCATTGACATGCTCAATGAGCCTGGTGGCACAGTCGCAGTCGGTATCCCCGATTATCGTATGCCGCGTCCGCTGCTGCAGCGTGAAGCGGATATCATCGCAGACCTCGGCGTCGAGATTGAATACGGCGTCAAGCTTGGTCGTGATGTCTCCCTGCGTGAACTCAAAGAACAATACGATGCGGTCTTCCTCGGCACCGGCGCTTTCAAATCGAAGCCGATGGGTGTTGAAGGAGAGGACATGGGCTATAACGGCTTCTCCGAAGGTGGTATCCACTATCTGCGCAAAGTCGCTTTGAACGAAGGCATGGTCACGCCCAAGCGTGTGATCGTCGTCGGCGGCGGCAACACGGCCATCGACTGTGTGCGTGTCGCTTTGCGTGAAGGCTGCGAAGATTCGATCCTGGTCTACCGCCGTACCCGTAAGGAGATGCCGGCCGAGTACTACGAGGTTGATGACGCTGAAGAAGAGAATGTCCAGTTCGAGTTCCTGCGCAACCCGACCCGCCTGATTGTCGAAGACAACACCGTGGTTGGCGTTGAGGTTATCAAGATGGAACTTGGTGAACCCGATGACTCGGGTCGTCGCCGGCCGGTAGAAGTTCCCGGCAGCGAATATATCATCCCATGTGACATGGTTATCCCGGCGATCGGCCAGGATCCCGACCTCAGTTACCTGGAGGACGGCGACTACGGCATCGAAAAGACCCGCTGGAACAGCATCGTCACCAAAGGCGGCACCATGATGACCGATGATGAAGGAGTCTTCGCTGGTGGTGACTGTGAGTACGGTGCCATGACTGTCGTTCTGGCGGTTGGCCATGGTCATCGCGCAGCCCGCGCCATGCATCGCTACCTCATGGAAGGCAAAGTCTACCTTGATGAAGAGGATGCCATGGAGGACATCGTCAACAACCTTGGCGTGTTTGACAAGGAAGAGAACCTCGGCATCGTCGGTGGCCTGCATCGCGAGCATCAACCCAAGGTGGATGGTGCCGAACGCGCTGGCAACTACGACGAGATCGAACTGGCCATGCCGGAAAGTCAGGCAGTCAGGGAAGCTGAGCGTTGCCTGCGCTGTTACCGCGTCGCCATGCTGGCAGTTAGCTAACACTTTATAACCTGACGATAAAAGGCAGAATCGATGATCAACCTTAAGATCGACGGCAAAGATGTCCAGATAGCATCAGGTGCGACTATTCTTGATGCGGCAGAAACGGTCGGCATCAAGATCCCGACTCTCTGTTACCTGAAAAAGGTCTCCCCGACCGGCGCCTGCCGCGTCTGTGCGGTAGAGGTCGAAGGTGCAGACAAAACCATGACCGCCTGCAACACCCGCGCAGTTGACGGTATGGTGGTCACGACTCAGTCGGAGAAACTGGCAACCATCCGACGTCAAATCGTTGAACTCCTGCTGGTCAATCATCCCCTTGATTGTCCAGTCTGTGACGCTGGCGGCGAGTGCGAACTGCAGGATATCTGCTACACCCAGAATGTCGTGCGCCAACCGTATGAAGCTGACGACGTCAACGCCGCCACGATTGACCACTGGCCGCTGATCCAGCAAGTGCCCAACCGTTGCATCATGTGCGAAAAGTGCGTCAAGACCTGCCATGAGACCATCGGTTCCAGCGCCCTGTTCATCAACGAAAAGGGTGACAAAGCCTTTGTCGATAAAGATCTCGACAAGTGCGAATTCTGCGGCAACTGCGTGCAGGTCTGCCCGACCGGCACCATGATTTCCAAACCTTTCAAATTCAAGGCCCGGCCTTGGGAATTGCGCAAGACCCCTTCTGTCTGTACGCTCTGCTCGGCCCATTGCCAGGTGGAGATGCACAGCAAGCAGGGCAAGGTCATGCGGGTGACGTCTGAGGATGGCACAACCGTGAATGACGGCAATCTCTGCGTCGGTGGCTTTTTTGGCCACGACTACCTGAACAGCGACCAGCGCCTGACGGCACCTCTGGTTAACCAGCAAGAGGCTTTATGGGAAACCGCTCTCGATAAAGTGGTTAGCGAACTCTCCCGTCTGCGCGAAGAACACGGCGGACAGGCAATTGCCGGTCTGGCTTCTCCACACCTGACCAACGAAGAGAACTATCTCTTTCAAAAGCTTTTCCGCGTTGCTCTGGGCAGTAACAATATCGATTCCGAAGCTCGCTTCAACAGCCTGAGTGCTGCCAAGGTTTTAAAGCAGCAGCTCAAACTGAGTGGAGCCAGCAATCAGATCGACCGTGTCGGCAAAGCGGAAGCGGTGCTGGTTTTCGGTTCCGACCTGCATTCCGAATCCCCGGCGCTCAACTGGCAGGTACAGCTTGCTGCCCGCAAAAACGACACCCGTCTGATCATCGCCAACCAGCGTCAGGTCAAACTGGTCAAGCAGGCAGAAGGTTTTCTGCAGTACCGTGCCGGCAGCGAGGCTTATCTCGCCGGGGCACTGGCCAAGCTGCTGATTGACAAAGGGCAAGCGGACAATGCTTTTCTCAACAGCTTCGTCGCCAATCGTGACGATCTGGAAGCATACCTGAAAGGACTTGATCTCGATAAGGCCTGTGCTGCAACGGGTATCAACCTCGAACAACTGGAAGAGGCCGCCAACCATCTCGGCCAGGCCGCTTCCGTGGCAATCATTTTCGGTCGTGACGTCATGGGCTCAGCCCAGGCAGAAGCAACTGTTGCCGCCCTGGCCAATCTGGCTCTGGTCAGTGGTGCGCTGCATGGTGACCAGGGTGGGCTTTTCCCGGTGACCGCCAAAGGCAACACGCAAGGCCTTGTCGCTGCCGGAGTTGCACCCGAGTTCCTGCCCGGCCTGATTGATTATGCCGCAGGTAAAGAGAAGTTCTCAGCCTCATGGCAAACCACATTGCCGGAAACTGGTGCTGACGCCGCCGGGATTCTGGCTGGCATCGAGCAGGGCACCATTCGTGCGCTTTTCCTCGCCGGAACCAACCCACTGGTGAATTTTCCGGAAAGTGCTCGCTGGCGCAAAGCCTTGCCGAAACTTGAACTGCTGGTTGTTCAGGACATTCTCTCCAGCGATTTGACTCGTCTGGCCACAGTTGTCCTGCCTGGTGCCGCCACTGCTGAGAAACGCGGCAGCGTCACCTCACTTGATCAATGCGTCAACAAACTGAGAATCGCCGTGGCACCTCCCGGCGAGGCACGTCCCGACCTTGCTATTTTGAGCGATCTCTTTGCCCGCCTGACGGGCAAACCCGAGCCGAGCGAAGCTGCTATACAGCAAGAGATGATGGAGTTTGCCGACAAGCAACAGGCCTATGCTCCTGCGGAGAAGAGTCTGCTTGCAGCAACCCCCGAATTGACGACGCCAGAAGCTGCGGATCTGCAACTGCTGGTTGGTAAATGTCCTTTCCAGTTCGGCACCACAACCACTTACTCTGCAGCCAATAATGAACTGGCACCAGCAGGGCTTATCATTGTTAACCCTGAGGATGCCGCCAAGCTTGGCGTTGCCGATGGCGGTCAACTTAAGGTGACCGGCCCAGCCGGGTCGGCGAGCGGCAAGGTGATGATTCACGAGATGGTTCCCGCTGGCCTGCTCGCAGCAGCTGACAACTTTGCCGAGATGAATATTCAACAAATCGTGCCGAGCGGCAGTAACTGCGTCTCGGTCACCGCGACCAAGGGCTAAAATAGCTAGCAGGACCATGAAAACAGACAACAAAGGGCCTCTCGTTTAACGGGAGGCCCTTTGTCATTATAACTCTCTATCTCTTCAAAGCACACCCCCCTACTCGTTGCACTCGCTTCCCCCCTATTCTATAAGGGGAACTGAGGGGGGTCAGGAATTAGGAGTACGCTTTTTTATCCAATTCCAGTAACTCAAGGTTGTCCAGAGGCGATCAGCCCACAAGGAGATATCTTCTTTGGCGACAGCTGATGAACCGATCAGCGTACCAAGACCCTGACTCTCCATACGTTTGTCGATGACCGCGACCAGAGGTTCCCTGGTCCTGGAGTCACTGACAAGCAACTCTACAGTAACGCCGCCACTTTTGATCTGTTCACCCATAACGATCCTTGATACGGTTGCAGAGTCAGAGTTGTCAGATAATAAATGGCTTGTCACGGCGAGAACCGGCACTGAAGCCTCAATGTCAGTCATCGCAACACTCAGAAGAAGAGTCGTTTCGGTCGGACTCTCGACAAGCTTGAAATCATGACCAAGCCTGGCTTTAATTTCATCAATCATCTGCCGGGATGTTGCCAGAACCTGTTTGTCATCGATCTGACTGGCTGATTCCTTGTCAACCACAAGCCAGCTCTGATCAAGCATCAGGCTGTCATATTTCTGCAGAGCCTCTTTAAGTGTTTCAGCGTCAGAGATTCTTTTTGTCGACCAGACCAGATCAACTCCACCCTTGGGCCCAAGCTTGAAATTTTCAATTGAAGCAAACAGCACAGGCTCATGTAATGCAACCTTGTGTGCAGTACAGCCAATGCCGAGGGTAAGGACTAACAACAATAAGAGAGAAAAACGCATATTCATATAATGACTCCTGCACTATCCGGGCTGTTTGCTATGAAAGCATGCTATGCTCGCATAGCTGGGCTTACCATTCAGCTCTGCCGAGAAAAGATGGCTCAACAAATGACTCCCCGGGAAGATTGGCAATTTTAGCAAGGGTTGAGCATTAAAGAAACAGTAGCCGCTCATCTTCACCCTGATTTGACGACTTGGAGCACAAAATGACGATTCAAGCCTTCGATTACCGCGACAAAATCAACTATAGTGATGAAAAAGCCTGCAAAGTTGTTCTGGCCGAATGTAATCATGCCCGGACCACACTCTGGTGTCTCAAGCCGGGCCAGCACATTCATCCTCACGTGCACGCCGGTGATCATGTCTGGGTTGTCCTGGAAGGCGAAGGCTTTTTCTTAAGCGAAGGGCAGGAGAACCGACCAATCTGCCCGGGGATGATTCTTTCCGCACCTGCCGGCATCTCCCACGGCGTCGAGAACAGTGGCAGCGCAGGATTGATTTTTGCCAGCATCTCTGCTGGATAGATTATAAGCGTTGTAACCCCAGCAAGGTTTCTATATATTAATATAAACAGAATGGAGGGAAGCTTATGAAGACTTTACTGACTCTCGGCGGCGTTTTTGCCGTTTGGTTCATT
>DAOWJU010000091.1 GCA_030640215.1 Desulfuromonadales bacterium | reverse complement strand
TTGGGCCGCATTGCCGAATCTGGCTCCGGGGCTGATTCTGTCGCTGTCCTGATACTGGTTCTAAGGCTGTGCCTGATGCTGGCTCTAAGAAGGTCACCCGGCTGAATCTGCAAATTGTCGGCAAGGTGCTGGCTGACCCACTGGTACGAACCTCCTATGCCATGGTCTTCTGTTTTTTTCTGGTTTTCGCCGCCATCATGAACTACCTGCCCTTTCGTTTGACCGAATTGAGCAGTAATGCAGACGAATTTCGTATCGGCCTGGCTTATTCCGGCTATTTAATGGGCATTGTTGTCTCGCTGAATGTGGTGCGCATCCAACAGCGCTTTGGCGGCGCGGAACGGGTTATGATTGGTAGCCTGATCTTTTTTGGTCTTGCCCTGCTGATCATGACGATGCCTCAGGTTGCAGCCTTGGTCGGCGGCATGTTTTTGCTCTGTGGCGCCTCATTTTTGACTCATGCGACGGCAACCGGTTACCTGAATCGTCACGTGTCGCAGTACAAGGGCGTGGTCAATGGCCTGTACGTGGCCTTTTACTACGGCGGTGGTGCGGTTGGTTCCTATCTGCCAGGTTATCTCTATCGAGGTTTCGGTTGGGGCGGTTTCATGGCGGCGCTGATTGTCATCCTGGCAGTTGCCTTGTTACTGGCGATACATCTGTCGCGTATGGCACCCTTGTTGTCAAGAAAGCCTGATCCCGACGATTTGTAATGTGGGCATTAAGGAAATTTCGGCCTGTAGGTGCTTTCTACTGTCAGCCCGTTTGGGTTTCATACCGTTAGTTTATGTTGACACTGAACTAACCCATAGCTATCTTTACTCATTCGTCCCATAAACGCTCTCTAAGAAAGGATTATCTATGTACTGCAGATTGTTTTCCGTAATGTTGCTGGTGTTTGTTGTCGGTTGTGCTGCCGAAGAGGCCAAGGTTGCCCCGGAGGTGAAGTTGGACACACCGCAAAGTCGCATCAGCTATACGATCGGTGTGAATATTGGCCAGGATTTTAAAACCCAGAAGATGGATGTCGATGCTGATGTTCTCTTGATGGGGCTGAAAGATAGTCTGGCCGGCAAGGAATTACGCCTCACCGACGAAGAAATGGTCGCCGAAATCCAGACTTTCCAGCAGGAAATGCAAGCCAAAATGGCTGCCGAGATGGAATCGATGGTGGCAAAAAACCAGTCAGAAGGCGAAGCTTTCCTTGCCGAGAATGCGAAACAGGAAGGTGTGGTGGTCACCGAGAGTGGTCTTCAGTACAAGATCATCGAAGCCGGCGAGGGCGATTCACCGGGCGCAGCCGATGTGGCGACGGTGCATTACCGTGGCACCCTCATCGACGGCACCCAGTTCGACAGCTCTTATGATCGTGGTCAGCCAGCGACCTTCCCGGTTGGTGGTGTCATCGCTGGATGGACCGAGGCACTGCAGCTGATGAAACCTGGCGCAAAATGGCAGCTTGTTATTCCCGCCGAACTTGCTTACGGTGAGCGTGGTGCTGGTCAGGATATCGGCCCCAACGCAACCCTGATCTTCGATGTCGAGTTGATCAGTGTGGAAAAAGGAGCAAACTGATGAGTGACCAGAAGGACCGTGCTGTTGCTGCGGGTGATCAGATCCGCGTGAATTATGTCGGCTGCTTTGAGAATGGCTCTACCTTTGATTCTTCAGAAGGACGTGAGCCGCTGGAGTTCACGGTTGGTGCTGAAGAGGTGATTGCCGGTTTTGACCAGGCTGTCGTCGGTATGAAGCCTGGCGAAAGCTGTAAAGTTGTGATTGCTCCAGAAGATGGTTATGGAGTTCATGTGCCGGAGATGCTCGCCGAGGTGGAACGACATCTGATCCCTGACAGTGAAAAGCTGGTGCTTGGCAGCATGCTTGAGGTCAGCCTGGAAGATGGTCAGACTCTGGAGGTTCAAGTGGTTGAACTCTCTGATGCAGCGGTGTCCCTTGATGGCAATCATCCGCTGGCAGGCAAAGAGTTGCATTTTGAGATTGAAGTGCTTGAATTTTCCTGAATGGATCGTTAAATGACCGAGGCCGCCTCTTCAGGCGGCCTTTTTTCGTTGTGCTGCGTAATATGCCGAGGGTTCTCTGAGCATTGGTTCTTGTCGTTTGTCCTGATAATGTGCTGATTTTTAGCGTTTTTCTTGTTCCCGATGCTGGTTGACCACGGATTGTACGTGGCATAAAGGTTTGATCGGCATGAACTCTGCAGCTTATCGGTATGAACTCTACGGTTTATCGGTATGAAGTCTGCCTTTTCATTGATGCGTAAGATTGTCTTTAGCTTTGGGAGCGAAGGGTATGCCCACTAAAAAAATTGTTCTCTCCAACAATGCAACTTTGCTGGCGATCATGAAGAACTCTTTTTTTCAGAGAGAGGGCTTTGGGATGGTGCTGGTCGAGGATGACCAGACTTGTTTCCACATTGTGGAGGCTGAGGCACCGACTCTGGTGGTGCTCGATCTTGCCCAGCTGGGTGAACAGGCTCTGGCCTGTTGTCAAAAGATCAAGGATGATCCTTTACTCGCTGTAACGCCCGTATTGCTACTGCTTCCTGAGGAGGCCACTGAGGAACTGGTTGACGCTTGTTGGAATGCTGACTGTGATGCCGTTGTTCACCGGCCTTTGGTGGCGGAACGGTTACTTGATGCTTCCTGTGGTTTGCTTGGCATCTCGCGCCGTTTGGCAAGGCGTTTCCCGGTCAGCTTTCAACTGGAGTTGCTTGACAGTGCGCAGAAGAAACACCTCGGCAGCTGCGTGAATCTCAATGACGGTGGCATGTTCCTCGCGACTGAAACACTCTTTCCTGTTGATACACTTTTGACAATCGAATTCACCTTGCCTGGATTCCAGGGGGGACTGCACTGTTCGGTACGGGTTGCCTGGGTCAATCATCCGGAATGGCGCAAAAAGAATTCCATGCCATGTGGTATCGGCCTGCAGTTTGAGGACCCCAGCCAGACCGTCAAGTCTATATTACAGAGTTTTCTTGAGAGTATGCAGCTGGAAAGCTGATTCTTTGGTAATTTATCAGTCTGGATTCAGTTCGGTCCCGCAATATTTACAGTGAAGTGCGTCGTAGCTGTGCTTTTCCGCACCGCAGTCGGGGCAGGCCTGGGTTGAAACTTTCCCTGTAATCGGTGCCACCAGCTCTGCGGTAACAATCCCTGTCGGTACAGCAATCACTCCATAGCCCATGATCATTATGACGCTGGCGACTGCGCGACCAAGTGGAGATTGTGGTGAGATGTCACCATAGCCAACTGTCGTCAAGGTGGTGATGGCCCAGTAACATGAGATGCCGATAGAGGTGAAGCCGCCTTCATCTCCCTCTATGAGATAGAGCAGTGAACCGAAGATCAGTACCAGAGTCAGAATCACAAAGAGGAAAATAGAAATCTTACGCAGACTGGCGCGCATCGCTTTGAGCAGAACCTCGGCTTCGTTCAGGTACTGTGCCAGCTTGAGGATCCTGAAAATTCTCAGCAGGCGCAATACCCTGATGATCATCATGTACTGTGACCCGGGAATCAGCAGACTGAGGTAGGTTGGCAGTACAGAGATGAGATCGACGACACCGTAGAAGCTGCGCATGTATTGCGTCGGATTTCCAAGTGAGATAATCCTCAGCAGGTATTCAACACTAAAGAGAATGGTGAAAAACCACTCAATAATGTGGAGTGTTCTACCGTACTCTGCACGAACCTCGGCGACACTGTCAAACATGACGGTGATAACGCTCAAGATGATGGCAATAATCAACAGTATGTCGAAGAGTTTGCCAGCAGGGGTGTCAGCTTCGAAGATGATTTCGTGCAGGAGCAGCCGCCAGGGTGCTGGATTGCGGTCGTTCTTTCTCTGGGGCTTTGAAAATCGTTTGGAACGGGGGGCTGCGCTCACGTTGCTGGTTTCTCCGAATGATTGGTGAAATATACAAGCATTCTGCCAGTTGCTGGATCAACGGTCAACTTTCGGTCGATTCTGTTTTGTCAGTCAGTGTTCTTACACCACCCACTATACGTTTTTCGACAGCAAAAAGGCCCTCGATATCGAGAGCCTTTTTGCTGTAACAGTAACGTCTTAACTTTTTACAGACCAGAGGCCATGCAGGTTGCAGTGTTCGCGGGCAGTGACTTGTTGGGCGACAACCGGGAAGGTGGCTTCCGGGGCTTCCCCTGGCTGCAGATTCTGCCGATAAACTTTGCCGTCAGCAATCAACTCGATCCATTCGATGGAGTGTTCGTCCAGCATGGGGTGAGCAACACTGCCGACCTTGACGGTGATATTGTCGGCGTTAATTTCAATGACAGGTACGTGCTTTTCCTGGGCGGCGTCAGTCGTGTTCTCAGTCAGTTGCACCATCTTCTGGTTGCAACAGGACAGGGCACCCGGGCCACCATGTACGAGTTCAACAATATTACCGCACATCTCACACTTGTAGACTTCATTTAATTGGGGCATCTTTCTTACTCCTTTAGATTGCGTTAGTAGTTGCTTGGGGTTATTTCGAAGTGGGCCTGCGCATGGTTGCAGGCTGGGCAGACGTCAGGAGCTGATGTGCCTTCATGCTGGTAGCCACAGTTGCGACAGCGCCAGACTGTCGATTGTTCACGGTTGAAAACCTGATTCCCCTTAACATTGTCCAGTAATTTCAGGTAACGCTCTTCATGGTACTTCTCGGCGACGGCGATGGAGATGAAAACATCAGCTATCTCCGGGAAGTCTTCTTCGCGTGCGGTCTTGGCGAATTCGGGATACATGGTGGTGTGCTCATAATTTTCGCCACCTGCAGCCTCCTTAAGATTCTCGGCAGTTGTGCCGACAACGCCAGCGGGAAAACTGGCGGTGATTTCGACCTCACCACCTTCGAGCATTTTGAAGAGTCGCTTGGCGTGCTCTCGCTCCTGGTTGGCCGTCTCTTCAAAGATGGTCGAGATCTGTACAAAACCCTCTTTTTTAGCCTGAGCCGAGAAATAGGTGTAGCGATTACGCGCCTGACTTTCACCGCAGAACGCCGTAAGGATGTTCTTTTCTGTCTGGGTGCCTTTAAGTGACATGTCTCCTCCTAAGAGAAATGTGAACAGTCATTGTCCAGTCGGGATTATATCATAATGTAAGCGCCCTGCAATTTATGACTAATTAGGTTGTCTAGCCAAGCGTGTTGTGACTGATAAGGGTGCGATTTGATTGATTGATCAGGATGAAACGTTTCGGATGACGCTGAAATAAAAAAGCCCCCCATTTCGGGAGGCTTTTTTGGAGTTGTTCTTTTAAGGTGTACTTTATTTCTTGTGACAGTCGTTGCACTTGGTGGGGCCACCATCTTTTTTGTGACAACTTTTACAGGTATCTTTATGAGCAGATTTTTTGTCGACTTCAATTTTGGCCGGGGTGCCCTCATGGCAGGCTGCACAGTCCATCTTCTCGCTATGGGCTTTGTGGTCGAAGGTCACGGTGCCTTTTTTGCTCTCATAAGTCACTGTGTCGGCAGCATAAGCCAGGGTGAATGTGAAAGCGACCAGCATTACAGCAATAATCAGTTTCTTCATGTCTCTCTCCTCGGTGGTTAGTGTTTGATAATAAGTGGTGATTAATTTAAGTAATTTGCTGTCGCAGGTCAAGATTTTTTTCTTGGGATCTCTGGTCAAGCTGCTTTTATTTTTTAATGGGGATGTTATAATTCGTGTCAGTCTGTAAACTTCAGATGAAAATATGAATTATTCAGGGTTTTGTTAAGTCCGATAATCTCTTGGGGAGTGAGGTCATGATGCGTTGGGTTTTGGTTTGTTCTTTCCTGTTTCTTCTGGTTGGCTGTGCTTCCCGTTGGGAGCATGCGACCAAGCGCACTTCCGAGTTCTTTACAGATGACAGAGATTGCCAGGCAGATACCGGCGGCGCTTCCAAGCTAATAGATCCGGGAAGTGAGCGGGTGAGCTACGAAAGCTGCATGTGGCAAAAAGGTTGGCACAAGAAGCAGAGTATCTGGTTCTTTGATCCTGATACTCAGTAATTAGAATCGAAAATATTGATGCAAGAAGGGCCAGCAAATCTGCTGGCCCTTCTTGTCTCGGAGGCTGTCCGAGAATAAGGGCTGAAGCGAAAGCCCAGAAGTTTGAGGTCAGATTTTGGCTCGTTTGAGAACTCATAGCCGTAGCTATGGACTGAAAAGGAGCTGAAATATGGGCCAAACAGCCGGGTTTGTAGCCAGCCATTCATTGTCGGACAGCATCCTGATCAACGCGAAATGGAATCGAGTCGGTAATGGTCACGGATAATGCGCAGGAGCTGATTGACGCCCCGTAATGCTTCACGAAGTTGTCTCTGAGCTTTCCCCGGCAGGCGTTGCGGATCGATGGCGTTGCCCGGTTTATTACCAGCAGCCAGGTCGCTCAATTGACGTTGCAGCCGGAAGTTGACCAGCTGACTGAAGGCTTCGCTGAGCATTTCGCAGCTTTGTGCAGAGAGAACACCCATTTGACTGAGTTTTTCAAGTTTGTCCCAGGTTGTTCCTTCATCGACATTGTTTTCCAGTGCGAGCAAGCTGGTCCCCACCGCCAGGGCAAAGATCCCTGATTTCTTAAGATCAACCTTACCTCGGTTAACTCCACTGCGCTCTACTTTGATGCGACCGAACATGCCCAGTGGTGCCGGAAACCGGACGATATTCCTGGCGACATAAGGAAAAAAGAGCATATTCAGCTGGGTTGTCGCATAGATGAAGTCGTGCAGAGTTTTTTCCAGAGCTTTGTCGCCATGAATTGTGCGGAAGTCCTGGAACATGCCGAAGCTGACCATATGTTCTCCGGTAGGAACGGAGATCCACCTTTCAAGAAGTTGCTGCCATTCGGTCATGCTGTGTCGCCATTGAGGATTACTTGCCATGGTGTTGCCGGGGCAGCGTGGGATGCCGACAAACTCAAGAGCATCAACCAGTCTCTCTGCAAAACGAGCACAGTCGTCTAGCTCTGTGGGGGAAATGTCATCGGCATAGACCATGGCACTGTCCTGGTCGGTACGTAAGGTCTGCTCTCCACGCCCCTCGCTGCCGAGCGCCAGGTATGCTGCCTTGGCAGGAAGAGTTATGCCTTCAAGCGTCTCCATGAGAGTAATGATGCGTTGTGTGAAACCATCGTTGAAGTGAGCGATCAGGTGGACCAGGCTTCTGGTGTCGGCTCCTGCGGCCATCGCACTTCTCACCATATCGATAATGCGGCCGTTGATCTCCTTGAGCTCCTCAATCGATTCGGCTGCCTCCATCTCCTGAGTCAGGTAGAGAGGACTGCGGGTCTGCTGACTGAGCAGGTCGATGGCATTGATAACGCCAATCAGCTGTTGCTCCTCATCGATAACTGCCAGATGATGAATGTTGTTTTTGGCCATTTTAAAGATGGCCTCAAAGACATACGCCTGATGTTGAACCGTGATTACGCCGGCATGCATGATGTTGCAAACTTTATACCCGGCAAGATTTTCACCTGCGGTGGCGATCAGGTCGCGCAAATCGCGTACAGAGAGAATGCCGACCGGTACATCTGCTTCAGCAACCACGAGTCCGGCAATATTTTGTTCGCTCATAAGACGGGCGGCTTCAATGACGCTGATATCTGGGGTACAGGTGATTGCAGGAGTGCGGCAGACGCTGTCGATGTGGAGAAAGAAAAAGCTCTCTTCGTTGAAGTGGTTGTTGGGCATAAAGACTCCGAAAATAAAACAGCTGTAACCTGAGCTATTGTCCGTGTTTTTGAAGTTTAATGCAACAGTTCGTTGTTGTCTTCAGGGCCAGTAAACTCGGTGCTGTTGTAAACAAAACGGCGCATTTACTACCAAACGTGTGTTTTGCTGCTATACTTGTTACGCTTCAAAGCCGATCGCTTGAAAGGTGCTGATTTTACGTGTCCTTGGGTTGGTGTTACGCGAAAACGAAACAACGTTATATTTTTCTGTTGACTCAGGTGTGAGACTCAAGCTATCTTCTCCTTCAACCTCTCTATATTGGGGATTTTAGTGGCTTTAGAAAAAGAACAGTGGTTAAATTACGAGTTTTTAAGTCTTTAATAAAGCTTTTTAGCAAGTTTTTGGGGCCGATAAAAGTCCCTGATATCAAACGCAGTAACTAGATGGTTAAAACTTTGTCTCTGAATCAGCCATTTACGGGCTTTTATGAGACCAAAACGGCATCGGAGTTATTCCCAGTATCTTCCGGGCGAGTTAAGGAGGTGGTTAGGGAGCTTAAGATCTGGCATTACTTCAATTACAGTTTTTTTAACTAACCTGAAGGAGGTTATTGTATGGACAAGAGTGGAGAAGCATATTGGAAAGCAACACTGACGCTGATAGCCCAAGTACTGGCTGTCTGGTTTTTCGTTTCATTCGGTTGTGGCATCTTGTTCGCTGATGCGCTCAACAGCATGAGCCTGGGTGGTTATCCACTGGGTTTCTGGTTTGCACAGCAGGGGTCAATGTATGTTTTTGTTGTCCTCATCTTCGTCTATAAGCATCTTATGGGCAAACTCGACGAAAAATTTGACGTTCACGAAGACTAAAAGGAGCTATTAGATGTCTCTTCAAACTATGACCTATATTGTTGTCGGCATTACCTTTGCTCTATACATCGGTATTGCCATTTGGGCCCGCGCTGGTAGTACCAGTGAGTTTTATGCTGCAGGCGGCAGTGTCCCTCCCGTCCTGAACGGTATGGCCACTGGCGCTGACTGGATGTCCGCAGCGTCCTTTATCTCGATGGCTGGTTTGATCGCCAATATGGGCTATGGCGGCGGTCTCTTCCTTATGGGTTGGACCGGTGGTTATGTCCTCCTGGCGATGCTGCTGGCTCCTTATCTGCGTAAATTCGGTAAATTCACCGTGCCCCAGTTTGTCGGTGACCGTTTTTACTCTAAGAGTGCGAGTGTTGTCGCTGTTATGTGTCTGCTCGCCGCTTCCCTCACCTACATCATCGGTCAGATGACCGGTGTTGGAGTTGCATTCTCCCGTTTCCTGGGCGTTTCCAACTCAACAGGTGTTTTTATCGGTATGGGTATTGTTTTCATGTACGCGGTTTTCGGCGGCATGAAAGGTATCACCTACACTCAGGTTGCTCAGTACTGCGTTCTGATCCTTGCATACACGATTCCTGCAATCTTTATCTCTATGCAACTGACCGGTAACCCACTGCCACAGCTTGGTCTGGGCGGCGGTTTTGTTGGTACCGACATGACTCTGCTGGGCAAGCTTGATCAGGTCGTCATGGACCTCGGCTTCCCTCAGTACACCACGATGACTCGTGTCAGCACGCTGAACATGTTCGTCTACACCATGTCACTGATGATCGGTACTGCCGGTCTGCCACACGTTATCATGCGTTTCTTTACGGTTCCCAAGGTTAAAGATGCACGTTCTTCCGCTGGTTGGGCACTAGTTTTTATCTCAATCCTTTACACCACGGCTCCTGGCGTTGCTGCTATGGCACGTCTGAACCTTGAAGCAACCGTTAACACCAATGTTATGTCAGGCGGCGACCTTTTCGCACCTGATGCTGGCATCAAGTACGCTGAGCGCCCTGACTGGATGAAGCGTTGGGAAGTTACCGGCCTGCTCAAATTCGAAGACAAGAATGGCGACGGCCGGATTCAGATGTACAATGGCAAGTCTAAGGATCCTGCGTTCCTTGCTAAGGTAGAGGCTGCTGGTTGGAAAGGTAGCGAGCTGAATGTTAATAAAGACATCATGGTTCTTGCTAACCCTGAAGTTGCTCAACTGCCTAACTGGGTTATTGCCTTGGTTGCTGCTGGTGGTCTGGCTGCTGCACTTTCGACTGCTGCTGGTCTGCTCCTGGCGATCTCCTCGGCGATCTCTCATGACCTTTTCAAGAACATCTTTATGCCTGACATGAGTGAGAAGAACGAGCTGATGACTGGTAAGATTGCCATGGCATGTTCCATTGTGGTCGCCGGTTATCTCGGTCTCAATCCTCCAGACTTTGCAGCTGGTACCGTGGCAATCGCCTTCGGCCTCGCCGCAAGCTCGATCTTCCCCGCTCTGATGATGGGTATCTTCAACAAGAAGATGAACAAAGAAGGTGCGATGGCAGGTATGCTCGCTGGTATCGGCATCACCATGTTTTACGTCTTTGCCCATAAAGGCATCTTCTTCATCAAGGGGACCTCGTTCCTCGGCATGTTCGGTGGCAAGGCTAACTTCTTCATGGGTATTGAGCCGAATGCTTTCGGTGCCATCGGTGCCCTGGTTAACTTTGCGGTTGCCTATGTGGTCAGCAAGGTCACTCCGGCATGTCCTGATCACATCACAGAAATGGTTGAGAACGTGCGTATCCCACGCGGTGCCAAGGCTGTTGATGGTGCTCATTAATACTAAATTTCAGTGTAAATCTGGTCTGGCTCGTGCCTGACCACTTAACCCCGCCAGACTTGCTGACGGGGTTTTTTTACAAAATTATGTATACAAACGAACGAGCAAGATTTTGATTGCTTGCCCACGCATCCTCAGGTACAAGAGAGGGCGAGTTTATTACAGCTCTGCGATAACTGAATAACTGGAGTATTGAATGTCTATAAGTGAAGCCATTAAATGGCTCTTGTTTCTCGCCCTTTTCCCTATGTCTTTTATCTGGTTGCGTAGGGCATGGCGAATTTTTATTAAACATGATTACTCTGAAGTTGCACTTAAGGGTGGAGAAGCCCCTCTTAACCCCAAAAAATGGGCTCCAGCAACCGGTGTGGTCAACTTGGTGGCGGGCACAATCGCTGTACTTATTATTTTGAGCATTCCTGTCTATATCGCCACAGGTTTCAGTGTTTTTTCTCTATATAAGTATGATTCCTGGAGTGCTGCTATTGGAGTGACCCTCTGGGCGAAAGTCTTTACTGATTTTATCGTCAGTCGCCAGGCACATCCGTTTGAGCTCGGCAGAAAGAAAAAGAAAGAGGCGGAGTGACCATGTCTTACCAGATGATTCATTCTTGTATTCGGGTTATGAACCTTGAGAAATCTGAAAAGTTTTACCAGAAAGCCCTTGGTTTTGAGATTGTTCGTCGCAAGGATTACTCTGAATACAAATTTACCCTGAGCTATTTACGCTCCCCAGGTAGCGATTTTGAACTTGAATTGACCTGGAATCACGATCAGGCCGAACCGTATGAACTGGGCAATGGTTACTCTCATCTGGCCGTCGGAGTTGCCGATCTGGAAGCTTCGCATAAACGGCATGAAGAGATGGGGCTTGAGCCAAAACCTCTTAAAGGGTTGCCTGGGCAGGGAGCACGCTTCTACTTTCTTGCTGATCCAGATGGCTATCTGGTAGAGGTGGTAAAAGTCTGATCTTCTACCTTTCTAATCAATAATAAAAAAGCAGGTCTTGTCAATTGACAAGACCTGCTTTTTTGTGGAGCCGTTGATCCGAATCGAACGGACGACCTGCTCATTACGAGTGAGCTGCTCTACCTGACTGAGCTACAACGGCATTTCCGATCTTGACCAAAGCGCTAACATACTAAAGCAAAAGGTTAATTTGCTACTTTTGCGCTACATGAGCAATACTAATAATTGAGTGTTTTCATGCTTCAAACTATAGCTGACTTTTACGTGAAAATATATGCCCTGTCAATTGGTTTCTGCCCTCTATATTGGTGTCTCAAATATCCTTAGATAATATGAGAATTGCTTCTGGTACAACTTCTGAGACATGGGACCATCGGAGCGAGGAAATGTCCTATATTGCGTGGTTTATGGGACTCTTTGTGCATCTGGTTCAGTATTTGCCCATAAAGAATAGCTTTGCAGTTTCCCTTCGTTAAAAACCAACATGATTGTTCCATACAA
Source organism: Desulfuromonadales bacterium (assembly GCA_030640215.1). Taxonomy (GTDB): domain Bacteria; phylum Desulfobacterota; class Desulfuromonadia; order Desulfuromonadales; family BM103; genus M0040. Next base: position 481 of record DAOWJU010000091.1, on the reverse strand, counting down.
GTAGTTTCCTATGTGCATGGAACCATGGAATGGCCCTTTGGGTTCATCGAATTTAAAATAATCGTCAAACTCAAATCTGTATTCTGAAGCGGTCTGTTTGGTCGGTACTCCCATAATGGCTTCATCGAGTCTAGATTCATCTAGGCCGATAATTAGGCCTCCTGTCGTAGCAAAATCTTTTGGTTTTGCAGTAATCTGACGGCATTCCCCTAATATGTCTTCAGGGTTGTTTGTAACTGTCACCCAATTCAGTCTTTTAAATGACGAAGACCAGCCTATCCCCAAAATAGCCCAAACCTTTTGTTCTGATTCGAGTTGGTAGCAGTACCTATAGGCGTCATGCTTTTTATCTGGTCTTGGCCAATAAGGAGTTTGCCCCAGTTCCTCCAATATCTTTTCCTTGGGAGTTTCTTCAATGGTGAAGCCGTAGATGGTTTTGTGCTTTTCTGGAATGCCCGTTTGGGATTCACTGGCAAGTCCA
>DAOWJU010000301.1 GCA_030640215.1 Desulfuromonadales bacterium | reverse complement strand
GTCTGCAGGGTACAGCTTTGGATCTCGGCGCGCTCTTCACTCGAGGGCTCACGGCCGTTCTCGGTACTGAACTTCTCAATCTGCTGACGAATCGCGGTGTTCATGAACATTGCCAGCAGCATCGGTGCCGGACCATTGACCGTCAGCGAGACAGATGTCATCGGATCGCAGAGATCGAAACCGGCGAAGAGCTTATCCATATCGGTCTGGGTACAGATCGAGACACCGGACATGCCGACCTTGCCGTAGATATCGGGGCGTTCGTCGGGATCTTCACCGTAGAGGGTCACGCTGTCGAAGGCGGTCGAGAGCCGTTTGGCGTCGTCATCCTTGGTCAAGAAGTGGAAGCGACGGTTGGTGCGCTCAGGAGTCCCTTCGCCGGCGAACTGACGCTTGGGGTCTTCGGCGGTGCGTTTAAAGGGGAAGAGGCCGGCGGTATAGGGGAAGAAGCCGGGGGCGTTCTCCTTCATGCACCACTTGATGATCTCGCCGGAGTCTTTATAATCGGGCAGGCAGACCTTGGGGATGCGCGTCCCTGAGAGGGTGGTGGTCGAAAGCTGGGTACGGATCTCCTTGTCGCGCACCTTGGTGACCATCACCTCTTCGCGGTAGGCCTTCCTGAGTTCCGGCCACTGCTTCAAGAGCTTGCGGTTCTCTTCGCTCAAGTCCGCCTCGGCCCACTCCACCAAGGCATCGAGATCGTTCACCTGGCAATCACATTTTTCAAGCAGCAGTTTACGCGCGCCGGAGAGCTGATACAGCTGGTGTCCGACCTGAGTCTGACTCTCGATCTGCTTGCGGTAGGCCTTGGCGGTATGGACGATCTCTGCCAGGTAGCTGATCTTGTCCGGCGGGATAATCTGCTGGGCGATGCTCTGCCCTTCGCCGACCTCCAGCTTTGACTGCCAGCCGAGGCTGCATTTGGCGTTGAGCTTGTCGATCAGGGCGCGATAAAGCCTATTGACCCCGACGTCGTTGAACTGGCTGGCGATGGTGCCGTAGACCGGTAGCTCCTCGTCGGCGGCATCGAACAGTTTATGGTTGCGCCGGTACTGCTTGCGCACGTTACGCAGCGCATCATCGGCACCGCGTTTCTCCATCTTGTTGAGTGCGATCAGATCGGCGAAGTCGAGCATGTCGATCTTCTCCAACTGGGTCGGGGCACCGAACTCGCTAGTCATCACATAGAGCGACTGGTCGCAGACCTCGACGATCCCGGCGTCGCCCTGACCGATGCCGCTGGTCTCAACGATAATCAGATCGAAAGCGGCTGCCTTGAGCACGTCGAGCGCTTCGCGGATCGCCGCCGAAAGCTCACTACGCGATTCGCGGGTCGCCAGCGAGCGCATGAAGACCCGCGGGGTATCGATGGCGTTCATGCGGATACGGTCGCCGAGCAGCGCCCCGCCGGTGCGTCTGCGGGTTGGGTCGACCGAGAGGATCGCCATCGTCTTCTGCTCGAAATCGCGCAGAAAGCGGCGCACCAATTCGTCGGTCAATGAGCTCTTGCCCGCTCCGCCGGTGCCGGTGATACCGAGTACCGGAACCGATTTGGCCAGTTCCCGGACCCGCTGCTGCACCGACTGCAACTGCTCGTTGGGCTCGCGGACCCGCTGTTCGGCGGCGGTAATCAACCTGGCCACCGCTTGCGGATCACGTTGCGGCAGGAGTTCCAGATTGCGTGACAGCTGCTGCGGCGGGACAAAATCACACTGCTCCAGCTTGTAGTTGATCATCCCCTGCAGGCCCATGCGCCGACCATCTTCGGGAGAAAATATTTTACAAATGCCGTAGTCTTCAAGCTCGCGGATCTCGTCCGGCAGGATGACCCCGCCGCCGCCGCCGAAAATCCGCACATGACCGGCGCCCTTCTCCTGCAGCAGATCATGCATGAACTTGAAATATTCGAGATGCCCGCCCTGATAGGAACTGATCGCTATCCCCTGGGCGTCCTCCTGGATCGCCGCGGCGACAACCTCGTGGACCGAACGATTATGCCCGAGGTGCACCACTTCGGCTCCTGAGTCCTGGATGATCCGCCGCATGATATTGATGGAAACATCATGACCGTCATAGAGGCTGGTGGCGGTAACAAAACGAATCGGGTGCTGAGCCTGATAAACATTATTTTCCATGATCTTTCCTCTTTGGAGTAGCTGCGTAGATGGGGTCAACCACTACCTACGTGCGAATGTCATTGTGTCGGGAACTGTTTTCAAGGCATTAAGCCTGCCCTTACAATCGGATATTCAGGCGGAGTGGTCGGGAATGCGTACAACTAAAACCGGTATTTTGCTTAGCTGGACCATCTTTTTCGCCGTGCTTCCGATAAAGGTCGTGAACAGAATTCCATGGCCATGCGTTCCCATAACAATTAAATCGGATTCCTCCTCGATTGACTGTCGGATGATTGCTTCGACCGGCATACCTGATTTCACAATTATTTTGTCTATGTATTTGGTGTAGACGCAGCCGTCAAATTTTTCCAGCTCGTCGTACTCATTTATTCTTGCCTTGATTATCTCTATTAATTTGCTTTGGGCAGACTCATAGTCCTCGGCGGTCAGTTGCAATTCGGTATTATGTGACAGCTTTTCACGGACATTAATGAATGATATTTTGGCCTCGTGTTGCATTGCGAGGCTTAAGGCATAGCTAAAGGCATAGCTGGAGTTTTTTGATAAGTCGGTTGCAAACAGTATTTTCTTGATCTTGGGTATCATGCTGGCTCCTTTTTTCTGGGTTATTCCATTTAGCCAACAAGACTTGGCAAAAAGGTGACAATCGCTGGGAAGGCATACATAACGGCCATCCCCAAAATAAAGAGCAGTACCATCGGCCAGGCCCCGGCATAGATATCATCGAGGGAGAGGCTCGGCATGGCCCCCTTCAGGGCGAAAATTGTATAGCCGAATGGAGGTGTGAGGGCCCCGAGGGTCAGGTTGATGAGGAACAGCATCCAGAACCAGATGGGATCAAAACCGTAGACTTCCAAAAGTGGTTCGTAGATCGGAATTGCAACCAGCATAACGGCAATCAGGTCGATAAACATGCAGAGGAGAAAGGGGACGAGCATCAGGACGATAAACATCCCGCCATTCGGCAGATCGAGGGTTGTTGCCGCACGCACCAGCCCCGATGAAGCTCCGACAAAGGAGAGCAGTTGACCGAAAAGCGCCGAGCTGGCCATGATAATCAGGATCATGGTACTTACGGTGGTGGTTCCGAGCAGGGCATCAAAAAACATTTTAAACGACAGCTTCTTGAAGATGGCAGCGGCGATAAGTGCGCCCACCACCCCGGTTGCAGCCGACTCAGAAGGTGTTGCGATTCCCAGCAGGATCAGCCCCATGACCGAAAAGATAACGACCAGAAAGGGCAACATCCTAGCGAAAGCAGTGAAGAACTTTTTCGCACTTAGCGCGGAGTCATCATCTTCGACAATTTGCGGCTCAAGGCTTGGATCCCGCAGAATTCGGATGTAGGTGTAAACAACGATGACACCGGCCATGAACAGCCCTGGTAATATGCCCGCGATCAGCAGACCGGCGATCGAAACATCGACCATCGAGCCGACCATGATGACCAGCAGACTGGGGGGGATGATTGGTGCAAGGCTTGCCCCGCCGAGAATGGCACTGATGGAGAGCCTGGTGTCGTAGCCACGCTCTAGCATGGTCGGCATGACCGATCGACCAAGCATGGCAGCTACCGCGACGACAGAGCCACTGAGGGCACCGAACACTGTCGCGATTGCAGTTACCAGGAGGTAGTGTCTTCCCCGGACATTGCCAACCATATTATCGACGGAATCGATAAGTATTCCGACCGTCCCCGATCGAAACAGCACCTCGCCCATCAAAATAAACAGCGGAATGGCGATCAGGGATCCCGAGGTTACGGTGCTATAGACACTGTTTGCAAATAGCCCGAAACCTGAGGTTCCAAACAAACAGAAAATGCCAACAATATTAACAATAAGAAATGAAATAAATACCGGGACTCCCACAAAAAAGAGTGAAAGAAGTACGGATATAGCAATCGATAGAGTGGCACCCCATTCCATGATAATTCTCCTAATCTTCGCGTGAAGGGTTCGGCATGACCCCTTCTCGTAGAAATTGTATCCCACATATCAGAAAGCCAATGGGGACCGATACTGATATCCACCATTTCGGGATAGGGTTGATCCACATCGTTGCGATTTCGTTTGTATATTGACGTATAGATTCTCCGCCACAAATCCATACCGTCACCATGCAGATAGAAAAGGCGGCAAGAGCAATCACCCGGTAGATTTTGCTTTTAACGTGCATGGGCAACTTCTCAACCAGAACATCGATCGCGACATTGCCTTTTGTCCTCGTTATCTCAGGCAACGCAAACATGATACTGATCGCGAGCATCCAGGTGCACAGGTCATTCGACCACTGGGTTGGAGAGTTGAAGAAGTAGCGCATAAAGACTTCGGTCAAGACAGAAAGCAGGATTACAGCTAATGCGCCACCACTTATGAAGTAGCAGACCTTGATGACAAGATCCAAGGCACTAGCCATCCCGTTAAGGATGGCTAGTGGGGAATTATTAGCATTCCCATTTGTCATTTTGTCAGACCTTGGGCGATAGCGAGCGCCTTGAAGTCTTTAGCTACTTTTCCAGACTTGTCGATAGCCATAGCCCAGACACCATCGTTCCAATACTTCTCTACATTTTTAGCATCATCTTTGCTCAACCAGGTCTCTTTCATTCCGCCCGCTTTCAGAGCGGTGATCTCGGTGTCACCCAATGCTTTGTAGTAGGCGATGCTGTCAAACTCGGTCTTTTTCGCGGCTTCATGCAGCCATGCTTTCTCTTTGTCGCTGAGTGCGTTGTACTTATCCAGATTCATGCAAATCATCAGCGAGAGAGATGCAAAGGTAGGACGAACAAGGTAGTCAGCGACTTCATTCCACTTGAAATCTTTTACGCCAACAGTTGTCCAAGGTGCGCCATCAATGACACCTTTTTGCAGGGCGGTATAAACTTCACCACCTGCCATGGTGACCGGTGCTCCACCCAGAGCTTTAATTGTATTTTGAATCGAAGGGTTGCTACGAAGCTTTAGTCCGTCAAAGCTTGGGGTGCTGCCATTAAGTGCGTTTTTTAACACGAACTGGTAAGGTGCCAGCGGTGGGAAGGCAATAACCTTCATCCCGACTTTATTGTATTCCTTGTCGAGAAAATCAAAGACGCCACCCGGTGCTCTACGCTTGGTTGGATCTGCGGTAGTCGCATCGATTGCCACACCCAAGCCAATGGTTCCGGCGTGGTAGGACATGTGGGTAACCAGAAGATCGAAAACACCAGCCTGTACAGGCTGAAACTGCTCAAAGGTAGGGATAACGTCAGGACCGTTAAATTTGACCGTAACATTCCCGCCTGAAACCTCTTTCAGGTTGTCCATAAATGGAAGAGCGATCCCTTTTGTGAAAATGAAGTTCTCGTGGTACGCGGACAACATTCTTAGCTCTTTTGCTGACCCTACTGAAGAAATAGTCAGTACTAAAAGCGCCGTGATAACAAAACCTCTTAAAATGTTTTTCTTCATTTTTGTAACTCCTTCCTGGTTTGAGTTAACCTGCCTGAATAACCACCTAAAAATTCTTAGGTGAACCTAATTTTTGCCATTTTTTTCTTTCGCCCCCAGGGGCAGACCTTTATGCAAAATCCACAAATCGGTTTTTCCACTCGCGGAAGAAGCATGAATTCTTTCACCAGCTTGTCTGCGCACTTTTGGAAATCGAGCGCATCCTCTCTGGAGGGATAGTGAAAGTCTGTATTCACATTCCTGATCGCACCGGCAGGGCCGAATGTCCCTTCCCTTCCAGATGGGAGCTGAGTTTGAGGGCGATCTGGTCGAGCAGCAAGTTGGCATTGTTGTAGACTTGAGCGTAGAGTGGCGTCGGGGCGTCTTCCAGTTGTTCGAAGACCGCTGTCGGTAACTTTACGGCAATAGAGACTGCGTATTTAAAACCGTCTAGCAGATCTTTGGGTACCGTTCCCACCTCCCGAAGCAGCTTCAGGTCAGCGATTCCGACTATATCGGCCCCCATAGAGATGGCAACAGCTTTTATGTTTTTGCTTGTCTCTGTCTGGGGCATGATCGTGACTTTCTCCTTCGACTTAAACAACTGTGAACGCTACGCGAACTGCTTTAAGGCGTCTCTGGCGATAATCAGTCGCTGTATCTCGCTGGTACCCTCATAGATAGAGGTGATCCGGGCATCCCGACAATAACGCTCAACAGGGAAATCCTTGGTGTATCCGTAGCCACCCAAAATCTGCATCGACTCATAACAGGCACGGTTGGCAGCCTCTGTGGCATACAACTTGGCCATGGATGCCTCCTTGCCGAAATACTTTCCCTGCTCCTTCTTGAAGGCTGCGTTCATCAACAGGAGCTGGGCCGCCTCCAGTTCGGTATAGGTGTCAGCAATTTTCCACTGGATAGCCTGGAAGTTAGAGATTTTCTGGCCGAACTGGGATCTCTCCAGAGAATATTGGGTCGCAAAATCGATGGCTGCCAGGCCGATGCCGAGTCCGATGGAGCCGACGCCGATTCGCCCACCTGCAAGTTCGCCAACGGCAATGCGGAACCCTTCATTGAGTTTGCCCATCAAGGCGTTTTTCGGCACCCGACAGTTGTCGAAGATCAACTCGTTGGTCGAAGAGGCATGTTGCCCCATCTTCTCTTCATCCTTTCCAATCGTTAACCCGGGGGTGCCGTTCTCGACCAGGAAGCAACTGATGCCTTTCCCTTTTTTTACAGTAGGGTCAGTAACAGCCCAAACAACGAACACGCCAGCATAGGGTGCACTGGTGATGAATATCTTGGAGCCATTGAGTACCCATTCGTCTCCATCCAGTACTGCGGAGGTTTTCATTCCGGCAGGGTCTGAGCCGGCACCGGTTTCAGTAAGGCCGAAACCACCAGCCAGATACTCTCCGGAGCCTATCTTGGGGATATATTTTTGTTTCTGCTCCTCCGAGCCTATAGCCTGAATAACCTCGCAAACCATGTTATTGACCGATACCGTAACCGCCGTAGAGGCGCAGGCACGCGCGATCTCGACCAGAGCCACGCTGAAAGCGACGACACCAGCTTCAGATCCGCCGTACTCTTCCTTAATGTTCAGACCCATGAAGCCGAGTTCTGCCAGTTTTTTAAGATTGTCATAAAAAACCTGTCGATCTCCGCCCCGGTCAAGATCTGCCGCCACCGGCTCTAACTCGGTAGCTGCAAAATCTCTTGCTGTCTCCTGAATCATCTTCTGCTCTTCGGTCAAATCGAGGTACATTTTTGTAAAACTCCTTTTCCCGGAGAAAGATTTATCTCTCCTCGTAGGTAAAACCCTATTTCAATATGTAGAATATGTGGTGGTTGTCTAGGTGTGTTTGACCTCTAAACTGCTAAGCACGCCTTCTTTGTTCACTATATAAAGCTGTTCTATATTCATTGATGGTTGCATCATATAGAGGTATTTGTTGTGAGCCAATCAGGCGTAATCCTTTAGCTGTGTAGGCAAAGCTCCGTCGGGCTATAGGTTAATGACCTACATTCAGGGCAGGGTGCTGGCATTGAACTGAGAAGGATGAAGGAAGTGTAGATCCCATGTTTATGGGCTAGATGGAATAGATGGCACCGATAAGGGGGGGGCTGGAACCGGGGATCGATGATCCTCGCCAAAAGGGGGAGGGTAGGCGATCAGATCGATCTGATGATGCCGACAGGGCCAAACTGGATTGATATTGTTGCGAATTAAAAAAACAGACGGTAATGGCGATGCCCGGGCCGGTTCAGCTGTCAGATGGGTTCTGGGTATGGCGTTGCTCAACCCACTGTACCGCTCTCTGGGAGAGTTCTGCCGAGTTGCGGATATTCAGTTTTTCCTTAATGCGCTCGCGATAGGTGCCAATGGTTTTGGGACTGAGGTTAAGTT
>DAOWJU010000089.1 GCA_030640215.1 Desulfuromonadales bacterium | reverse complement strand
GGGCCCGCAGATTCTCCGTACTGAGCTATGGAAGACCTCAGGGCATTACGATAACTATCGCGAAAACATGTACTTCACTGAAATCGATGAGCAAAGCTACGGCATTAAACCGATGAACTGCCTGGCCCATATGCTCATCTATAAGTCGAAGAAACGCTCTTATCGTGATCTGCCGGTACGCTATTTTGAGCTGGGAACGGTTCATCGCCACGAGAAGAGTGGGGTGCTGCATGGACTTTTGCGTGTGCGTGGCTTCACCCAGGATGATGCTCATATCATCTGTATGCCTGAGCAACTTGATGGCGAGATTAAAAACGTTATTAAATTTGTTCAGGATGTTATGGGTGTCTTCGGCTTTGAGTACGAGTTGGAGATATCAACCCGTCCCGAGAAAGCGATCGGTTCTGATGAAGATTGGGAGCGTGCCACTAAAGCTTTGATAAGCGCTTTGGACGACACCGGACTCCCTTATGAAATCAACGAAGGTGATGGCGCTTTCTACGGTCCGAAGATAGATGTTAAGATAAAAGACGCCCTTGACAGGAAGTGGCAGTGTGCTACTATTCAGTGCGATTTTACTCTCCCTGAGCGGTTTGATCTCAACTATACGGGGAGTGACGGCGAGAAACATCGGCCGGTCATGGTCCACCGGGTTATCCTGGGGGCCATTGAGCGTTTTATCGGTGTTCTGATAGAACATTACGCTGGCAACTTTCCGCTCTGGATTGCTCCGGTTCAGGTTAAAGTTCTCAATGTAACAGATAACCAGGCTGCTTACGTCGAACAGGTTTGTGAGGAGCTACGCTCACAGGGTGTTCGTGTGCAGTCTGATTTACGTAATGAAAAGCTTGGTTTCAAGATTCGTGAAGCCCAGATGGAAAAAGTTCCCTATATGCTGGTGATTGGCGATCAGGAAGTGGCCGCTGGCACCGTGACCGCAAGGTATCGTACAGGTGAAAACCTGGAACCGATGACCCCTGCGGATTTTGTCCGATTTATTCAGGAAGAATGTCGACTGTATCACTAGGAGGTGCGTCATAAGCAAGGACACAACCAATATCAATCAGGCTATCCGTTCCAGTGAAGTTCGCGTCATCGATGATGAGAATAATCAGCTGGGTGTTATGAGTCTGAATGCTGCCTTGCATGCTGCTGGTGAGCAGGGCCTTGACCTGGTCGAAGTTTCGCCAACGGCGAAGCCTCCCGTTTGTCGGATTATGGACTACGGTAAGTACAAGTATCAGCAGAGTAAGCGTGCTGCCGAGGCAAAAAAGAAACAGGTCCGGGTCGAACTTAAGGAAGTTAAGATGCGCCCCAAAACTGATATTCACGATTATCAGTTCAAGGTGAAAAACGCCATGCGCTTTCTTGGGGAAGGTAACAAGGTCAAGGTAACGATCATGTTCCGTGGCCGTGAGGTGACTCACCCTGAGTTCGGTCGTAAGCTTCTTGAAAGAGTTGCGAATGATGTAAAAGAACTTGGCCAGGTGGAAAGTTGGCCGAATATGTCTGGTCGCTTTATGAGTATGGTGATCAGTCCCCTGAAAAAATAATAGATAGCGGCTGCCGAATTATTCGGTTAGACCGTTGCTGATTGATAAAAAAGTTAAGGAGAAAAAGATGCCCAAGATCAAGACCAACCGTGGTGCTGCCAAGCGTTTCCGTAAGAGCGGAACTGGCAAAATCCGTCGCAATAAGGCCTATACCAGCCATATTCTGACCAAGAAATCAACCAAGCGTAAGCGCGATCTGCGCCAAACGACTGTGGTTGCGAAATGCGACGCCAAAAATATCAGCTGCTTGATTCCGTATCTCTAAGGCAGCAGATCAACAACTCGTGAACTGTGGGGCTTAACATCTCCCCCTGCAGATCCGGGTGCGGGGAAACCCGCCTAACCGACCCACAAGGAGAAAATGTATGCCAAGAGTAAAAAGAGGCTTTAAAGCCAGACGCAGAAGGAACAAAGTACTTAAACTCGCCAAAGGTTATCGTGGCGCCCGCAGTAAACTGTTTCGTAGTGCAACTGAAGCAGTTGATCGCGCACTGAATTACGCTTATCGTGACCGCCGTGTCCGCAAGCGTGATTTCCGGGCTCTTTGGATTGCCCGTATCAATGCTGCCGCCCGCGACAACGGCCTCTCTTATAGCCGGTTGATTCACGGCCTGAAGCAAGCTGAGATTGGTATTGATCGTAAAATCCTTGCTCAGCTGGCTGTTACCGACCCAACTGGTTTTGGCTCCATCGTAGAAAGAGCCAAATCCCAGCTTCAGTAACTGCCGAAAGTTAAAGAGATGGGGTCTTCCCCATCTCTTTTTTTTTAATTACGGCCTGGCTTACCCGCTGGGCCGTAATATTCTTTGGGATATTATGAAAGACAAACTGAGTAAGATCGAAGAAGAAGCCTTGCAAGCTGTAACAGTAGTTACAAGCGAAGTTGAGTTACAGCAGTTGCGCGCGCGCTACCTGGGTCGTAAAGGTGAAATCACTGCCGTGATGAAGGGCATGGGACAATTGTCCCCTGAAGAGCGCCCTTTGGCAGGAGCCCTCGCCAATGAAGTCAAGGATCGTCTGGAAACGGCTTTTGCGGTGCGTCAGGAGAGTCTGCGGCAGGAGCTCATGCAGCAGAAGCTGGCCAGCGAGAGCCTGGATGTGACCTTGCCAGGGCGAAAGCAGGGCCGTGGTTACAAACATCCGATTACGCAGGTGACTGAGGAGGTTGTTGCGATCTTCTCCGCACTTGGCTTTGGTGTCGCAGAAGGCCCTGAAATCGAAAAAGATTTCTATAACTTTGAAGCTCTGAATATCCCTAAAGATCACCCTGCTCGTGACATGCAAGACACTTTTTATGTCTCGGAAGAGGTGGTCTTACGTACCCATACTTCGCCGGTGCAGATTCGCACCATGCTCGAACAAGAGCCTCCGGTGCGGGTGGTTGCTCCCGGAACCGTTTATCGTCGTGACTCTGACGTCACCCACAGCCCCATGTTTCATCAGATAGAAGGCTTTCTGGTTGATGAAAGGGTCACATTTGGTGACCTCAAGGGAATTCTGACAACGTTTATCACCGAATTCTTTGGGTCAAATGTTGATGTTCGCTTCCGGCCTTCATTCTTTCCTTTTACGGAGCCGAGCGCAGAAGTTGATATTCAATGTGTGATCTGTGGCGGCAGCGGCTGTCGGGTTTGTGGTCAGACCGGTTGGTTGGAAATCCTTGGCAGCGGCATGATTGATCCCGAGGTTTTCAAGTCGGTGAACTACGATCCTGAAAAATACAGCGGTTTCGCCTTCGGAATGGGTATCGAACGTATTGCCATGCTCAAGTATGGTGTTAACGATTTGCGGCTCTTCTTTGAGAATGATTTGCGGTTTTTAAAACAGTTTTAGTGGCGGTTACTGGTCCTGGTGACTAGTTGTTGTAACTTCTAGCTTTTTCCGTTTTACTTTTAACTATTTACAGATCTTAGATTCATAAAGGACTTTAAGTATGAAAGTCACCTTGAACTGGCTCAAGGACTATGTTGATTTCGACCTTTCTGCCGACGATCTCTCACACCGCCTGACGATGGCTGGCCTGGAGGTCGATGCCATGGAACATCTCGGTGAGGGACTGGACAGTGTCATTGTTGCCCGGCTTGCTGATGTACAGCAGCATCCTGATGCGGACCGTCTAACCGTTTGCAAGGTTGAAACGGGGAGCGTGACCCAGCAGGTAGTCTGTGGTGCAAAAAATCACAAGACTGGTGACCTGGTCGCTCTGGCACAGGTTGGCACCGTGTTGCCTGGTAACTTCAAGATCAAGAAATCAAAGATTCGCGGTCAGGAATCATGCGGCATGCTCTGCTCTGTCAGCGAGCTTGGTATGGCAGATGAGTCTGACGGTATTATGATCCTGTCGTCTGAGCTGACTATCGGACAACCTGTTTTCAAGGAGCTTGGTCTCAAAGACATCATGTACGAAATCGGCTTGACGCCGAATCGAGCCGATTGCCTGAGTGTCGTTGGGGTCGCACGTGAAGTCTCGGCCATGGTCGATGCCACACTGCAGCTTCCCGAACCTGTCATTGTTGAGAGTGATAGCCCCGCCGCGGAGAAAACTTCGGTGGTGATTGAGGATGCCGACTTTTGCCCACGTTATGCTGCTCGACTGATCGAAAACGTCAAGATAGGCCCATCACCGGAATGGCTCTCTCGTCGTCTGGAAGCCGTTGGCATGCGATCTATCAATAACGTTGTCGATGTTACCAACTTTGTCATGATGGAGTTAGGTCAGCCTCTGCACGCTTTTGACTTCAACCTGTTGCGTGAGCGCCGGATTGTCGTGCGTCGTGCTAAGGATGGTGACCAGTTTACGACACTCGACGGGCAGGTTCGGACTTTGATGGGCTCAGATCTGGTGATATGCGATGGTGCCGGACCGGTTGCCTTGGCTGGCGTTATGGGTGGAGGAAATTCAGAAGTTAACGAAAAGACGACTGATATTCTTCTGGAGAGTGCTTATTTCAACCCCACCACCATTCGCCGTACCAGTAAACGGTTGGGATTGCATACAGAGTCTTCACACCGTTTTGAACGTGGCACAGACGTCGATATGGTGCCGCTCGCGCTGGATCGCGCGGCTGCATTGATTGCTGAGCTGGCTGAAGGTGCGATTGCTCGTGGTGCTGTTGATATCTACCCCGAAGAATTGACTCGCCAGGTTGTCATTATTACTGCCTCACGCACCAGTCAGGTCCTCGGCCTAGATATTGATGCTGATGATATCCGTTGTAAACTCAACTCTATCGGTCTGAAATCTGAACTCCTGGTTGACCGCCGTGACGGCGCAGTCAGTGTTGAGGTCCCAAACTTTCGTCCCGACCTTGAGCGCGAGATCGACCTGATAGAAGAAGTCGCTCGTCTGATCGGCTACGATCATATCCCGGTGACCATGCCGGTCAGCACTATGAGCTGTCAGCAACTCCCTGCTCATCTTTCCCTGGAACGTCAGGTTCGTGATCGAATGGTGCAGATGGGCTATGCTGAAATTATCAACTATTCGTTCTTTAACGCAGATTGTCTCGGCAAAATCAGGCTCGCCGAAGCTGACCAGCGCCGCCAGAATGTCCAGATCCTTAACCCGTTGACAGAAGAGCATGGCACTATGCGTACCACTCTGGTGCCGAGTCTGCTGGAAACAGCCGCCCGAAATCAGGCTTATCGTAGTGAAGATCTTGCCCTCTTTGAGTTGAGGCCGGTATTCCAGCCTGACAATGGCTCAGAGGTGCCTTGTGAGAGTCTGCGTTTGACAGCACTACTCTGTGGCAGACGTGAGCCGCAAGGTTGGGCCCAGTCAGCAGAGCCGGCAGATTTCTTCGATATAAAGGGTGTTGTTGAGCAACTTTTGCTTCATTTGAAAATCAGCGATGTGAAGTGGCAGACAGAGCACGATGAGGCTTTTTATCATCCTGGAAAATCCTGCGCTCTCTATCAAGGTGAACGTCTGCTTGGTACCCTTGGTGAACTCCACCCCGAGGTTCTGCACAATTTTGACCTTGGTCAGTCAGCGATTCTTTGTGACCTGGATGTAGAGGCGCTTTTTGAATTAAGTAATGACACTGTGAAGTTTAAACCGTTGTCACGCTTCCCGGATGTCCAGCGTGACTCGGCATTCCTGGTTGACATAGACATCTCTGCGCAACAGGCGCTTGCCGTGCTTGGCAAGGTCAAGATCAAGGATCTGGAGAGTATTGAGCTCTTTGATGTCTACTGCGGAGAGGGCGTTCCTGCCGGCAAAAAAAGCCTGGCGATCCGTGCTTGTTATCGTGCCATGGATCGGACCTTGACAGATGAAATTATCCAGAACCTTCATGGTAAGTTGATTAAGGCGATGGAAAGAGAGTTCGACGCAGAACTCCGGTGAAAAAAAATCAGTTGCTTGATATGTTTAGACTGTGATATAAAAGCTTGAAAATTCGCGTAGATATCAAACAGGAGGTGGATTTAAATGACTAAGGCGGACCTTGTCGAAAATGTATATCTGAAGACCGGTTTCTCCAAAAAGGAATCCGCTGAGATTGTCGAAATGGTTTTCGATATCATGAAAACTACTCTTGAAGACGGCGACAAGATCAAGATTGCTGGCTTTGGGAACTTCGTCGTCAAGGACAAAGCTACACGCCGCGGTCGCAATCCTCAGACCGGTGACGAAATTGAAATTTCTTCCCGCCGGATTCTGACCTTCAAGCCGAGCCAGGTACTCAAGGCAGCGATTAACGGGTCGGAAGACTAAAGCTGGTCCGCTCCGCCATCTCCAGGAAATCGGCGCATGGACTTTCAAATCCCTGATAAATTATATTTCAAGATCGGTGAAGTTGCTAAATTCACCGGTATTAAAACTCATGTCCTGCGTTATTGGGAGACCGAGTTTAAAGCCATTCGTCCCAACAAGAGCCGCAGCAATCAGCGCCTCTATCGTAAACAGGATGTTGATCTCATCCTGCATCTTAAAGATCTCCTCTACAATCAAGGCTTTACAATTGCTGGCGCTCGCAAAAAGCTACGTGAGAAGCCGGAAAAAAACGTTGTTGCACCTGTTCTGAAAAATGATTCACCAGCAAAGGTTGATGACCAGTTAGCC
>DAOWJU010000169.1 GCA_030640215.1 Desulfuromonadales bacterium | reverse complement strand
TAGTTAGAATTAGCGTTATTTTTTTTGAATATGGTTCCTTGGAAAATTTTACTTTATTTTTTTCCAAACGGTGTTTAGTATACGTGGGTCTGTGTATACAGTATGCATTATGCATTGTGTATTTAAGTGTGTGGCAAGTCAGGAGAGAGAGAAGCAACGCTGGCTTGTGACAATGTGGCAAGGGCTATCAAATATAGGAGTATCAAGTCGTTGGCGAGGGCCTTCTCGTCAGGTGTAGACAACGCGTGTTGTCTTGTCTCGCCTGTAGCACCGGTTTCGGTCGGTTTTAGAGCAGGTCTTTTTCGGGTTTCATCCATCAAACACATTTGATTAAGGGATCAAAATCATGCAACTGACGCAAAGTTCTGTGGGCAGAAAGATCATCATGGCCGTTACCGGTATCGTGTTGGTCTCGTTTGTTTGTGTGCACCTGTTGGGCAACTCGTCCATGTTTATCGGTGCAGATGCAATCAACGCTTACGCGCAGAAGCTGCACAGCCTCGGACCATTTGTCTGGGTCTTCCGGCTGGTTATGCTGGCAGCTTTTGCAATTCACATTGTTTTCGGGATCCAGTTGACCTTGGAGAACAGGGCAGCAACTCCAGAAAGCAACATGCAGGTCAAGCGACTGAAGACCGGTTTCGGTGCCGAAACGATGATCGTTTCCGGTGGCGTAATCTTCTTCTTCGTTATCTATCACCTGCTACACTTTACTGTTCGAGTGACCAACCCTGAGATCTATGTTCCGCTCGGTGACCATGGCATGGTCGATGTCTACTTCATGGTGGTCAATGGGTTCAAGAGTGCATTGCCGGTTATTGCTTATGTCGCCGGTCTGTTCTTCCTGTTCCTGCATGTCAGTCACGGCATCCAGAGCCTGTTCCAGACTCTGGGATTGAACAATGACAAGTCACTTCCGGTCATGGGAATGTTCAGCAAACTGGTTGGTTTTGTACTCCTCGTAGGGTATGTCTCCATTCCGCTGCTGATCGTTGCCGGACTCATCAAGATTTAGGGGGCCGATTTAATGATACTCGACGGTAAATGTCCTACTGGACCAATTGAAACTTCATGGGATCGCCATCGCTTCGAATCGAAGCTGGTCAATCCTTCGAATAAACGTAAATACAAAGTCCTCTGTGTCGGTACCGGTCTCGCCGGTGGTGCCGCAGCGGCTTCCCTTGGTGAACTCGGTTATCAGGTTGAAGCGTTCTGCTATCAGGATAGCGCTCGCCGTGCTCACTCGATCGCAGCTCAGGGTGGCATCAATGCTGCCAAAAACTACCCGAACGACGGTGACT
Source organism: Desulfuromonadales bacterium (assembly GCA_030640215.1). GTDB lineage: Bacteria > Desulfobacterota > Desulfuromonadia > Desulfuromonadales > BM103 > M0040. The sequence goes on along the minus strand of DAOWJU010000169.1, from coordinate 21,699 downwards.
CCGTTTACCGCCTTTTCTACGACACCATTAAGGGCGGCGACTTCCGCGCTCGTGAAGCTGACGTCTGGCGTCTGGCTCAGGTGTCGAACAACATTATCGACCAGTGTGTCGCTCAGGGCGTGCCTTTTGCTCGTGACTATGCTGGCTACCTGGACAACCGCTCTTTCGGCGGTGCGCAGGTCTCTCGTACTTTTTATGCTCGTGGTCAAACCGGACAGCAGCTGCTGCTCGGTGCTTACTCAGCACTTTCCCGTCAGGTGAAAGCTGGCACGGTCAAGCTCTTTGAACGCCGTGAAATGCTTGATCTGGTTGTGGTTGACGGTGTTGCCAAGGGTATTACCTGCCGCAATATGGTCAACGGTGAGATTGAGTCTTACTGGGGTGATGCCGTTATTCTGGCCACCGGTGGTTACGTCAACGTTTTCTATCTTTCCACCAACGCCATGGGTTGCAGTGTCACCGCCGCCTGGAAGGCCGCCAGAAAAGGCGCCTACATGGCTAACCCCTGTTACACTCAGATTCATCCAACCTGCATCCCTCAGAGTGGCGAGCATCAGTCGAAGTTGACCCTGATGTCCGAGTCGCTGCGTAATGATGGCCGCTGCTGGGTGCCGAAGAAGGCTGAAGATTGCGAGAAGCCAGCTGCGGATATTGCTGAGACTGATCGCGACTACTATCTGGAGCGTAAGTATCCCTCCTTTGGTAACCTCGCACCTCGTGACATCGCTTCTCGTGCTGCCAAAGAGCAGTGTGACGATGAGCGCGGCGTTGGACCCGGCAAGCGCGGCGTCTATCTCGATTTTGCTGATTCGATCAATCGCCTAGGTGCAGACACGATCGCTGGGCGTTACGGCAACCTTTTTGAGATGTACGAGAAGATTACTGACGAAGATGGCTACAAGCAGCCGATGCGTATTTACCCGGCACCTCACTATTCCATGGGTGGTCTCTGGGTCGATTACAACTGCATGAGCAACGTCCCTGGACTGTTCGTTCTCGGTGAAGCCAACTTTTCCGTGCACGGCGCCAACCGACTCGGTGCTTCGGCTCTGATGCAGGGTCTGGCTGATGGCTACTTCGTTATCCCTTACACCATCGCTGGTTACCTGGCTACAGTGAAGCCTGGGGAAGTCAAGGACGATCACAAAGCATTCAAACAGTCTGCTGATGAGGTCAAGGCTGATATTGACAAACTGCTTTCCATCAACGGGACCAAGACTCCTTCAGAGTTCCATCGTGAGCTTGGTAAGATTATGTGGGAAAACGTTGGTATGGCTCGTAGTGAAGAAAGCCTCAACGAAGCTCTCAAGCTTATCCCGGCGCTTCGCGACGAGTTCTGGAAAAACGTCAAAGTGGTTGGTACTAATGAGCAGTTCAACCAGGAGCTTGAAAATGCCTGTCGTCTGGCCGACTTCTTCGAGTTTGCCGAAATCCTCACCAAGGATGCTCTGAATCGCGAAGAGTCTTGCGGTGGTCACTTCCGGACCGAGCATCAGACTGATGATGGCGAAGCAATGCGTAACGATGAAGACTTCTGTTACGTTGCTGCCTGGGAATTCAAAGGCGCGGGTGTTGAGCCCGAATTACACAAAGAGCCTTTGAAATTTGATAATGTCAAGCTGGCCGTAAGGAGTTACAAATAATGAAACTCACACTACATGTATGGCGCCAGAACGGGCCAACAGATAAAGGAAAGTTGGAGACGATTGATGCTCCAAATGTAAGTCCTGACCAGTCCTTTCTGGAGATGCTGGACGACGTCAATCAAGCTCTGGCTATCGAAGGCAAGGATGTCGTTGCTTTTGATCACGATTGCCGCGAAGGTATCTGCGGGATGTGCTCACAGGTTATCAATGGAGTTCCTCACGGTGGTCAGGAACGGACTACGGTCTGCCAACTGCACATGCGGAAGTTCAAAGATGGCGATGAGATCTTCATCGAGCCTTGGAAGGCACGTGCTTTTCCGGTGATCAAAGACCTGGTTGTTGATCGTAACGGCTTGGAGAAGATCATGCAAGCCGGTGGTTACACCTCCTGTCACACTGGTGGTGTTGCTGATGGTAACGCCCTGCCGATTGGCAATCCGGTTGCTGAATACTCTATGGATGCTGCTGAATGTATCGGTTGCGGTGCCTGTGTCGCCTCCTGCCCGAACAGCTCAGCCATGCTCTTTACCGGTGCCAAGGTTGCCCAGTTGGCAGTCTTGCCACAAGGTAAAGTTGAAGCTCAGCGCCGCGTTATGGCAATGACCGAAGCTGCCAAGGAATTTGGCTTCGGCAACTGCTCCAATCATTACGAGTGTCAGGCTTCATGTCCTAAAGGTGTGGATGTTAAATTCATCGCCAAGCTTAACCGCGAATATATGAAGGCACTTGTCTCGTAATTTACAGTTCTATCAATGATGTATTAAAGGGCGGACCTATAGGGTTCGCCCTTTTTTTATATAGCCACGTTGTTGTCTTTAATGCTGTAAATACAGGCATGTGAGAAGATTGTGAGATCGTTATGTTATAACTATCATCGTTTGTATAGGTTGATTGATGGTCATGTCTGTTTGACTGGATTATACGAGGAGAGGGTATGCGGTTGTTTGCGTTTGTAATGGCGTTGCTGGGGGTGTTTGTCTATCTGCTATCCCACTTTTCTTTCTGGGTTGCTTTCTGTGCCATTTATATGGCCGGGATGCTCACTGTCGCATTGATTGCTGGCTTTGGTAAGCATCAGGCCTCATCTCAAGTGGTGTGGAATGAGTCCGTAGAAGCGGATTCGCTCAAGTGATATTAGATATGCGACGCGGGTGATTTTTTAACTGTCTCCCGGATTGTTCCTTCAAGGTCTTATTTCTTGCGCATTAAAATCGTGCTGAATTCCTCAAGAATGCGGTTGCGAATAACCTCACAGCCTCTCTTTTCATATGCTTGTCGTACGTCGAAATTAAATTCCCACAAAATTCCCGAGAGCAGCAGCGTCCCCCCTGGTTTCAGCCGGGCGGTTAAGGTATCCACAAGCTCAAGCAAGATGTCGCCGTAGATATTGGCCATAATCAAATCGAAGCCATTCTCTGTAACAACGTCCAGCGTGCCAGTGATATGAGTTACCTGGTCTTCAAGGGCGTTTAGCTGGAAATTGACTCGCGCGGTTTCGACCGCTGACGGTTCGATATCGACACAGACGCTATGCGCCGCGTTAAGTTTAAGCGCAGCAATCGCAAGAATTCCAGTACCGCTGCCAAGGTCAAGGACGTGTGCATCACTGATCTCTGGTAAGTACTCCAGGATCTCCAGACAACTCTCCGTAGTCTCATGTTCTCCAGAGCCGAAAGCGCCGCGCTGCATCACCAGGTCGATACGGCCATCCTCGCCACCGGGAGTGTCTGGTGGTGTGATACGGAAATTTGAGCCAATATTGAATGGTTGGTACATAGAACCTCGTGACGTGAAAAGCTTGATCTCGCTTCTACGTTCGTCTTATTTAAACCAGAATTACAACCCCTGACTACGTAGTATTAATAGAGCAACGGTATAGGTTGCGGCCGAGAGGAGAGTGGAAAGCATGACTATGGTGCCAGCCAGCTCAGCATCCCCTTTGAGCTGTTCAGCCATAATGTAGTTGGCGGTTGCTGCAGGTGTCCCGGCAATCAGGACGCCGATGCCTAAATCCATGCCCTTAACGTCCATGCTGATCAGCAGGATAGCTGCCAGAATCGGCATCCAAATTGTTTTGATAGCACTTGCCAGGGCAGCCTTGAAGAGGTCGCCGCGCAACCTTTCAAGTGAAAAGCCACCGCCGATTGCCAACAATGCCAAGGGTAGGGTCATCCCGGTTGCGATATTCAGGCTGCGTTCGAAAACCAGGGGGATCGGCAGGTCGAGAAAACTCCATATTATCCCTAAAAATGAGGCGATAATCAGTGGATTCAGAGCAACCTGGCGGACCCAAAAGATGGCGCCACGTTGTTCACCATCGCCTCGGTGTGGCCAGAGCAGAGCAAGGATAGCGAAGAGATTGAGAAAGGGCACGAGGAAGCCCATCAGGATGCCGGCTTTGGTCAGACCTGTTTCACCGTAAGCATTGAGCGTGATGGCCAGTCCTATGTAAGCGATGTTGCCGCGAAATGAGGCTTGGCTGAAGACACCACGGGCTTTGTCAGGATAACCTCTAAGAACAGTATAGTAATATGAAGCAACAAAGGTTATTGCTACGGCGGCTATCGAACCGACAATCAAGCGCCCGTTGAAGTTTGCAAAAAAGTCTGCTGTGCCGATTTTATAAAAGAGCAGCAAAGGCAGACAAACATAGTAAACCAGTCTGTTGGTCTGCTTCAGAAACGCGGCATCAATCAGTCCCCAGCGACGCAGTAGCCAGCCGAGAGCTATGACCGAAAAAACCGGCAGGACGATATTGATGATGTCGAGGAAAAGAGGCATTCTGTTTGTTCCAACGGTTAAATATTCAGCTGGATCCGTAAGTAAATGACGGGTCCAAGAGAGTCAGAATACAGAATTTACAGGTCAGAATACAGTATAAAACTAAGCAGCAGCACTATCGGTAAAGAGTTGGATCCGTTTGTTTTCAATCCGTTTGAATCACTCGCCACTATTTCGAGGGTTTCTTTTTAGTCTTGTTGTGTAATATTCTACAGACATGACTGCCAACATTTAAAGACACAAGACCAATCAACCAATCTTAAGTTGGAAAATATGCTTGTTCCCAAGAAAATGTTCTACCTGCGCCTATCGACTGTCGCCGTTTTATTGCTGCTGGTGACCGCTCTGCATTACCTGACGACAACGCAGATGGTTAATGCTCACGATGTCTATCGACGGCTCTATTATGTCCCGATCGTGCTCGGTGGCGTCTGGTTTGCTTTGCGCGGCGGCATTATAACAGCAATTCTTGCGTCACTGCTTTATATGCCACACGTACTCTTTCACTGGCAGCACAATCCGACCATTGCCCTCGAGCAGTACCTTGAAATCGTTCTGTATAACGTGATTGGTTGTCTTACTGGTTTTCTCTCTCAGCGTGAGCGTCAACAGAAATTGCGCTATCAGAAAGCTGCTGAGACACTTGAAGGCAGTTACCTGCAATTACGCGAGCAAGCGGATCAGATTATCGAAATTGAAGATCAGTTGCGGCGGGCTGATCGTCTTTCTGCTCTAGGTGAACTCTCTGCCGGTATGGCCCATGAAATTCGTAACCCGCTTGGTTCCATAAAAGGAACAGCTGAAATCCTGCGTGATGGGGTGGCGCCGGATGATCCAAAGCTGGAATTTGCCGAAATTCTGATTAAAGAGGTGGATCGCCTGAATAAAGTCCTGGAAGATTTTTTACGCTTCGCCCGTCCAGAACCGGTTGAATACGGTCGTTTCTCCCCGAGTCAGGTTGTCCGTGAAGTCCTTGAATTGACCCGGCAGCAGGCGGTCCATAACCGGGTTGAAGTGCAAGTTGAACTGAATGATGATATCGAAATCCCTGGATTAGGAGAGCAGATCAAGCAAGCGTTACTTAATCTGGTCCTCAATGCGTTACAGGCAATGCCTGAAGGCGGTATTCTAAATGTGTCCTGTAAAGTGAAAGCGCAAGAACTCTGGATTAATGTGAGTGATAATGGCCCTGGCGTCCCACCAGAACTTCGAGAGCGAATATTTAACCCGTTTGTTACAACCCGCGAGAGTGGTACCGGACTTGGCTTGGCCATCACACAACGTATTATACAAGGTCATGATGGCCATATCTCGCTCTGTAGCTCTCCAGAAGAAGGTGCGTGTTTTTCCATCTGCCTGCCATTATCCTTTAGAGAAACGGAGTCTAATAAGCCATGAGTGTTGACAAGCCTGCTACCAGGTCGCGCAAAGTATTGTTAATAGATGATGACGCTTCTCTACGGCGAGTCACTGAATATTCTCTGCAATCTGCGGGCTTTCATGTGCTGAGTGCTGTCGATGGTAAGGAGGGTCTGGCATCTTTTATGACTGAGTTCCCGCAAGTCGTGATTACCGATATTCAGATGCCGGGTATGTCTGGATATGAGGTGCTTCAGCAGATCAAGGCCGAGCGTCCAGAGACTGTGGTGATTGTCATTACCGCATTCAGCTCGGTAGAGAAGGCTGTGGAGGCGATGAAGCAGGGCGCATATGACTACCTGGCGAAACCCTTCAGCCGTGATGAATTGGTGCTCATGGTTGATAAAGCCTTTAACCTGCTTGGGTTGCAGGAAGAGAACCGACGTTTAAGGGATGAACTGGAGCATCAGGTTGATTTTGACCATATGGTTGGTATCTCTGATGTTATGCAGGATGTTTTTGATGTTGTCAGAAGGGTTGCACCGACTGAGGCAAGTGTTCTGATCACAGGTGAGAGCGGAACAGGCAAAGAGCTGATTGCCAGGGCGATTCATCAGGGTGGATCGCGCAGCAAGGAGCCGTTTATTGCGATCAATTGTGCTGCAATTCCGGCGAACCTTCTGGAGAGCGAGCTTTTCGGGCATATGCGAGGTGCTTTTACTGGTGCGGTGCGGGATCGTGCTGGTAAATTTGAACAGGCTGATGGCGGAACCCTGTTTCTCGATGAAGTTGGTGAGATGCCTTTGGAGTTACAACCCAAACTGCTGCGCGTTCTTCAAGAAATGGAAGTTGAGCCTCTGGGCGGAAAGCCTCGTTCCGTCAATGTCCGGATCATTGCTGCGACTAATCAGGATGTGGAAAGTGCGCTGGAGGAAGGGCGCTTCCGTGAAGACCTGTATTACCGTCTGAACGTCATTCCAATTGAGTTGCCAGCCTTGCGAAAGAGAGTGGAGGACATCCCTCTGTTGGTCAGGCACTTTCTGGAACGCTACAGTGCTGGCAACCCGGTAGACATAAGTGAGACGGCTCTCGAAAGCATGGCTACTTATAGCTGGCCGGGGAATGTCCGGGAGTTACAGAATGCTGTTGAGCGGATGGTTATCTTGAATCACGGTGAATCTTTGGGTCAGCATCACTTGCCAGAAAAGTTACGTTCGACAGCCTCTTCATCCAAAAAAACGATTGTGAATCTTCCGCCTGAAGGCTACCCCCTGGAAGCGATAGAAAAGGAAGTCGTTGTTCAATCGCTGGAGCGTAATGATTGGAATCAGACTCGGGCTGCTGCTTTTCTGCAGGTGCCAAGACACACCTTGATTTATAGGATGGAGAAGTATGATATCAGGAAGCCGTGAGGTGAAATATAGCGATATGTCCGCAGAGGACCAAAATGATTGCTTCCACTGGTTGACATTCTTACCCCTGTGAGGTTACAAAAGAGAGACATCTGGTTTTTCCTATATAATAAAGAGCAAGGACTAATATATGCGTCGTTTGGTGTTGATTGTTGTTGTACTCATGTTGGTTGGCGGGTCTCTCTACCTTGGCTCCGCGAGTAGCTCTCGACCATCTTATGAGCCGGTCAAGATGGCTGCCATGGGTGATGTCGCCCCTGATTTTCAACTTGAGGATACGAAGGGCAACAAGGTGTCTCTGGTTGGTTTGCGCGGTAAAGTCGTGTTGGTGAATTTCTGGGCGACCTGGTGCCCGCCGTGTCGTGCAGAAATGCCTTCAATGGAGAAACTCAACGCAGCCATGGCTGGCGAAGACTTTGTCATGTTGGCCATCAACGTGGAAGAAAATGGTCGCACTGTGGTTCCTGACTTCCTGAAGAAGACACCTCATACTTTTTCCGTTCTTTACGATGACCAAGGCGTTGTGCAGAGGCTTTACGGAGTGTACAAGTTCCCCGAGTCCTTTGTGGTCCGTAAAGATGGTATTATAGACGATAAAGTCATTGGTGCCATCGACTGGGCACACCCTGAAACTATTGAATACTTTAAGGGGCTGGCGAAAGGATAACCAGTTTGCAACAAGTCGCTGAAATAACCTATTGGATTGCTTTTACCGCCGGGATTCTTTCTTTTGCTTCTCCCTGCGTATTGCCGCTGATCCCGTCATATCTGACTTATATTACCGGGCTCTCCTTTAGCCAGCTTGAAGATGCGCACCCTGATGCAAAGGTGCGTTTAACAGTCCTTCTCCATTCACTCTGTTTTATCCTCGGGTTTTCGTTCGTTTTTGTTCTCCTGGGAGCGATTGCTGGGATCGCTTCGAGTCAAGTTCAGCTATTCCTGCGTGAGGGCCTGGAGTGGGTAGAAAAAATTGGCGGTCTGCTTATTTTCCTTTTTGGTGTACATATGACTGGCCTTTTTCACTTCGGTGTTCTACTCGGTGAGAAAAGAGTCCATTTGCATAAAAAACCAAGCGGTTTTGCTGGAACCTTCGTGGTTGGAATCGCTTTTGCGGCCGGTTGGACGCCCTGTATCGGCCCAATTCTGGCCTCGATCCTGATGGTTGCAGCAACCTCAGGTCAGGTTGGTGAAGGCGTTGGCCTGCTTGCTGTTTATTCTCTGGGCCTAGGTGTCCCATTCCTGCTGTCAGGTCTTCTCTTTCACCAGTTTCTGGTCGCGTTCAAAAAAATCCGCAAATATATCCGTCTGGTTGAAATAGGCACTGGTGTGATGTTGATGGCTGTTGGTATCATGCTCATGTTCAATCTGATGGGAAAACTCACCATGCTGCTCTATCAGTACATCCCTGTCCAAGGCTAATTCCGATAAGAACCGATGCGGTTCGTACCTCACCACATCCTACTTTTGTTTATTCTCTAGACAGACCTCTTCGTATTGTCTAAGTTGAAATTCGTTTTCAATTAGGCGGGTTTCATGGGGAATAGCAATACTCGGGTTTCATGGTGAATAGCAAGACTAAAGGTAAATTCAAAGATTTCCTTCTTACTCAGGGGTTGAAATCGACCAATCAGCGTGAACTTATTCTTGAGGAGTTCCTGCGCGCTGGAGCGCACCTTTCTACCGAAGATCTCTACCTTCGTTTACGTAAGAAGAATCCCCGCATCGGCTATGCAACGGTCCACCGCACTTTGAAGCTCTTTGCACAATGTGGTATTGCCGAACAGCGTCATTTTGGAGATGGTCAGGCACGTTATGAGGCCAGTGATCACGATGAGCACCATGATCACCTGATCTGTATCTCGTGCGGCAAAATCGTTGAGTTCGAGGATTCACGTATCGAAGAGCTGCAAATCGAAGTGGCCGGGGAGCATGGCTTCTCCATTGAACGTCATCGACTAGACCTCTACGTTTATTGCTCGCATTGTTCAATCCAAACCTGAAAATACAGCTCTTTTTTTGTGTGTTATCATGAAAATGATTATCAATAACAAGTGGGAAGGTTATTCGTACGTCTATGCAGAAGCAAGCGCAAACTGAAAAGAAAATTATCCTGGTCGGCAACCCGAATGTCGGTAAAAGTGTGGTGTTCAACACGATGACCGGCAGCTATACGACCGTCTCTAATTATCCTGGAACTTCGGTAGAAGTCTCGCGTGGACAGTGCCTGATCGCTGGTGAAAACTACCAGGTACTCGATACGCCCGGGATGTATTCAATGTTGCCGATTACCGAAGAAGAGCGGGTTGCCCGTCGCATTCTGCTTGAGGAGTCTCCGCATATCGTTGTGCATGTCATCGACGCTCGTAATCTTGAGCGGATGCTGCCGATGACATTGCAACTGATTGAGGCTGGGCTGCCGGTGGTCCTGCTGATCAATATCATGGATGAGGCCGAGCGGATCGGTATGCAGATTGATATTCCGTTGTTGCAGGAGAAGTTGCAAATTCCCGTTGTCGGCGGTGCGATTGGTCGTGCTAAACGAGGCTTGTGGGAGTTACGCGATGCCATCCGCGACTTTTCCGGCAACAAGGCAACTTTTCTCTACGCAACCGACCTGGAGAAGGATGTTCAGGAAATCAGCAGTTTGATGGAGGGTGATTATATCCTCAATAAGCGCAGCCTGGTCCTTATGCTGCTGCAGCGTGACGAAGAAATTGCCCAGCGTGTTCAAGACCGTGAAGGAGATCGCTACGAAAGCGTAGAAAACGCTGTCAACGATACGGTCTTTGATCGTCGTGTTGATCTGCACCTGCGTATCAGCCTTGAGCGCAAAAGGATCTGTAAGGGTTTACTGGATGGTGTCATCACCCAGCAGGAGAATAATCAGCCTGCATTTGCTGAACGGTTCTCCGATTGGACGATGAACCCATGGACCGGTATCCCTCTACTGTTAATTGTCCTCTATCTGGGCCTCTACCAGTTTGTTGGTGGTTTTGGCGCAGGCACAATTGTTGATTTTCTTGAAGGCTCCATCTTTGAAGAGTATCTTAATCCGTGGGTCATCGGTTTGTGTAACCAGTACATCCCCTGGTATTGGCTCAACGAACTTCTGGTTGGCGAATACGGTCTGTTTACTTTGGGCGTGCGCTACGCTGTGGCCATTATCTTACCGATTGTCGGCACCTTCTTCATTGCTTTTGCAGTGATTGAAGATAGCGGCTATTTTCCAAGGCTGGCCATGTTGGTCGACCGGGTTTTTAAAAAAATTGGTTTGAATGGTCGAGCGGTTATTCCGATGGTGCTTGGTTTTGGCTGCGATACCATGGCGACAGTTGTCACCCGGACGCTGGAGTCGACCAGGGAGAGGGTTATTGCGACCCTCTTGCTTGCACTTGCTATCCCATGCAGTGCCCAGATGGGGGTGATTCTTGGCCTGTTGTCCGGGGTGCCGGGATCACTTCTGGTCTGGATGGTCAGTATGGTTGGTGTCTTTCTGCTGGTCGGACTGTTGGCCGCGCAGGTTGTGCCTGGCGAGCGGCCGATGTTTTACATGGAAATCCCGCCGATGCGCTTGCCGCAGTTTCAGAATGTCATGATCAAAACCCTGACTCGTATGCAGTGGTACTTCATGGAAATTTTCCCGCTCTTCATGATTGCATCTGTACTGCTCTGGGCGGGCAAATTGTCGGGCGCGTTGCAGTGGCTGGTCGAAGCCTTCAATCCGGTCATGCAAGTCCTTGGGCTACCAAACGAAGCCTCTGCGGCATTTATTTTCGGCTTTTTCCGCCGCGATTTCGGCGCTGCCGGCCTTTATGATCTGCAGACTCAAGGCTTGCTTGATCCTGTACAATTAACCGTTGCCGCAGTCACTCTGACTCTCTTTGTCCCTTGTGTTGCACAATTCCTGGTCATGCAAAAAGAACGTGGTTGGCGTACAGCTCTGGCGATTTTCTTTATCGTCACTGGCATGGCCTTCGCTGTGGGCTGGTCGCTTAACAAGTTTCTTTTGCTGACGGGGTTACTTGCATGAAGTGCACCTTCTGCGAGCACGAATTGACTCCTGAGATGCTTCGCGAAAAAGGTTGCGGTAGCTGCATCGGTGGTTGCCGCAAAATTCACTGTCCATACTGTGGGCAGGAGAATCCCGTTGTGTCGGAGTTACTCGAAAAATTTATTAAATCTGATAAACATATAAGCAAGAAAGGAAACAGCGCATGAATGTTTCGGCCAAGGCTGAAGAAATCCTGGAATCGTTGTGGATTGCGACTGAAGAAAAAGGCGAAGATGCTGCCAACTTTGAGAGGCTCGGAATCGTCTCGGAGGATGAAGGACTTGTTGAATTGGTACGGCTGGCTTTTGTTGAGGTTAATGGCGAGTGGGTCCGGTTGCGTAAGGAAGGCCGGGATGAAGCCCGGATGACCGTGCGCCGTCATCGCCTCGCAGAGCGTCTGATGATGGATATCCTCGATATCAAGGGCGTCACAGGTGATGAACGGGCGTGCGAGTTTGAACACCTGTTGCATCATGGTGTCGATACCAAGATCTGCACTCTTCTGAACCATCCAACCACCTGTCCTCATGGCAAACCGATTCCCCCGGGAGAGTGTTGTGAGCAGGCACGCCAGGAAGGTGAGGTGGGTGTTGTCGCTCTGACCGAACTCAAGCCGGGAGAAAAAGGTGAGATTGCTTATCTGGCCGCAACTGATGTCAGTAAAATGCAGAAGTTGATGAGCATGGGGGTCTTGCCAGGCTGTGATCTTTTGCTCACTCGTACTTACCCCTCTTATATCTTTAAGGTTGGCCATTCGGAGTTTGCTGTTGATGGTGAGCTCGCCAGAGAAATTTTTGTTCGAAAAGCCTGATGTTGTAATCGCTTTATCCCTTGCAACCAATCTTGTGATTACCTATAGTTAAAAAACTTTTTTGTTGTCCAGTCGATGACAAATGACTTATGGGTGGGGGCTCCCCCTGATGAAGGAGGAATGAGTGGAAATCCTTGGAATCGATATCGGCTTTGGGTTTACCAAAGCGACGAACGACAAACAGAATCTGGTCTTCAAATCAGTTCTTGGTGAAGCGACTGATATTCAGTTTCGCGACGAGATGATTGCCACCCCTGACGATAAGGATAACCATCTGCAAATCGAGGTTGATGGCAAGTCCTACTTTGTCGGTGAATTGGCTGAGCGTCAGAGTAATGTACGCTTCTTTACTCTTGATCAAGCACAATTCATCAGTAAATTTGCCAAGGTTTTTGCGTTGGCGGCAACGGCTCAGATGGTTAAAGGCTTCGTTCCTGTCAACCTGGTAACTGGTCTGCCGATCGGTTATTACCAGCAGTACAAAGATGAGTTGGCTAAACTTCTGGTTGGCGAGCACAAGGTAACCATGGTTGATGGCAACGGCAAGCGGGAAGAGAAATCGATCAGTATTAACAAGGTCCGGGTTGTGCCGCAACCTTTTGGCTCTCTTTTCAATCTGATGCTTAATGATCTCGGCGAGATGGGTGACAAACGCCTGATTCAGGACAAGATCGGCATTATCGATGTTGGCTTCCGGACCTCTGACTACACAATCTCCGACAAAATGCGTTACTCCGAGCGTGGTAGCCGCACAACAGATTCCGGGATTGCCAGAGCTTTTAATGTGATTGCGACCAAACTGCGCGAAAACAGCGGCGTTAATATCGAACTCTATCGCCTCTATGAAGCGATTGACAATGGCAGCATCAAAATTCGCGGCAAGGTTTACGATCTCAAGAGCTTGACCGATCAGGTCTTCAGCCAATTGGCAACTTCGATTGCCAACGAGGTAGATCGGCTCTGGGTTGATGATTGGGATATTGATTCAATGGTCATTACCGGTGGCGGTGGTGCCGTGTTGGCCAAATACCTCAAACCGCTCTTGAATGGCGAAATCATGGAGACTGACCCGGAACAGGATATGCGTCTATACAACGTGCATGGCTACCGCAAGTTCGGTCAGCATCTCTGGGCTCGTGGTAATACCCCACCTAAGGCTCCGGCAGCACCGACAACGTAATTTCAATGCGCCCCCATTTTGGGGGCGTTTTTCGTCTCAGGACTGTCCCCGTATGGGGGCTGTTCCTGGTTTTAAAGGATAAAGGGACGGCCCCGAAGTGTCATGAGCAAGATAGATTTTAGCGTTATCCTCAACCTGCTGCAGCAACGCGCCAATCGTCCTTTGAGCCTCAAAGAGATTCAGGAGACTCTTGACCTGAGCGCTGGTGAACGCAAGGCTATTGGCAAGATTCTGAAGAGCATGGTCAAGGACGGCACTCTGGTGCAGTTGAAGGGCGGACGATTTGCTCTGCCGCGCAAAATCAATCTGGTGGTGGGGACGATCTCAGTCCACCGTGATGGTTACGGCTTTGTTGCTCCGGTAGACAATAAATCTCAAGATGTTTTTGTCCCTGCTCGGCATGTCAGACCTGCAATGCATGGTGACATGGTGGTTGTTCGACTGGAGCGTTCATTGCGCACCGGACGACCGGAAGGGCGGGTCATTCGTGTTGAACAAAGGGCGTATCAGACTCTGGTCGGACGTTATCAGGCAGATCATGGTGTCGGCTACGTTTCGCCCGTAGATCCACACCTGCAGGATGATCTCCTGATTCCTCCCGGGGCCGCTGGTGACGCCAAACCAGGCCAGATGGTCCTGGTTGAGATTGAAAGTTATCCAGGATATTCTCGTGGCGCTGTTGGCCGGATTTCTGAAGTCCTTGGTGATGCAAGAGATCCGGAGGTCGAAACCAGGATTGCCGCCATTCAGTTCAACCTTCCTTACGAATTCTCCCCGGAGGCTATGGCAGAAGCCAGCAAGGTTGCTTTGACTGTCGGCAAAATGGAGTTGGCAGGGCGCGAGGATCTGCGCCATCTTAATTTTATGACCATTGATGGTGAGACAGCCAAGGATTTCGACGACGCTGTTGCCATCTCCCGCCTTGATGGAGGGTATCGACTCTGGGTCGCGATTGCCGACGTATCCCATTATGTTACATCTGGTAGCGTTATCGACCAAGAGGCTCTGGAGCGCGGCACCAGCGTTTATTTTCCAGGAACTTGTCTGCCGATGCTCCCCGAGGCGTTGAGCAATGGTATCTGTTCACTCAACCCGCAGGTTGACCGACTGGTGTTAGTCGCTGAACTTGATTTCGATGCTTCTGGACAGCGTGTCGGATTACGTTTTTGTCAGGCAGTTATGCATAGCCGGGCTCGCCTGACCTACACGACAGTTGCCGCAATTCTGGTTGATGAAGATCCAGAGGTTCGTGCTGAGCAACCGTCGCTGGTTGCTGATCTTGAAGTTATGCGAGAACTTGCTGAGTTGCGCATCACCTGCCGTCATCAGCGCGGCAGTCTTGATTTTGATCTTCCTGAGGCACAAATCCACCTGAATACAAAGGGCCATCCGGAGAGTATTGTCCGCACCGAGCGCAACCTGGCTCATCGTTTGATTGAGGAATTCATGCTGGCGGCCAATGAGGCGGTTGCAACCTGGCTGGTGCAGCAGCGAGAGCCGATGATCTTTCGTGTGCATGAAGCTCCCAGTGAAGGCAAACTGGCGGCTTTTCAGGAGTTTATAGCTTATTTCAATCAGGGTATCTCTTTGCCTGCCGAGGGTGTGAAGCCGAAGCTGTTACAGGAATTTCTTGAACAGGTGGCAGGGCAACCTGAGGAGCATGTCATCAATCATGTCTTGCTGCGCAGTCTGCCACAGGCGTACTACTCAGTGAACAATCTGGGGCATTTCGGCCTGGCGGCCGACAACTATTGCCACTTTACTTCGCCAATTCGACGCTACCCAGATCTTATGGTCCATCGCATCCTGAAAAATCGCCTTGCTCCGGGCCAGTCAAATACTCCGGGCCAGTCAAATACTCCGGGCCAGTCAAATACTCCGGGCCAGTCAAATACGCAAGGTCAATCTTTTGAACCAATCATTGAAATGCCACTGAAAGAAATTGCCCAGAGCTCTTCTACGACAGAACGACGAGCGATGGAGGCGGAGCGCGACATCGTCAAGCTCAAAAAATGTCAATTCATGGCGGATAAAGTGGGCGAAAACTTTTCTGGCATGATAACCTCGGTGCACGCTTTCGGCTTCTTTGCTGAGCTACAAGATATCTATGTGGAAGGGCTGGTACATGTGTCCAGTCTGGACGATGATTTCTACCAATATGAAGAAGAACGTCACCGTTTAATCGGTATGAATCGTCGCCGGGAGTTCAGTATCGGAACCCCGATAGAGGTGCGTGTCCACAAGGTTGATCTCGATCGGCGGGAAATTGATTTTTGTTTGGTCGAAGAGTATAACCAGAGTCGTGGTGCACGGTACGAGAAGCGAGGAAAACTCAAGCCGAAGTCGCGAAGGACAAAGCGAAAGAGTCGGAAAGCATAACCGCCCAAATGTAGGATGTGGTGAGGAACGAACCGCATCAGCTTCTTCTTGATGAGAGACAAAATGCAGGTCGTAAGGGATCTTGATACATTAAAACAACCACCCTGCCGAACAGTTTTGACTATCGGTAATTTCGATGGTGTTCATCTTGGTCACCGTGCGATTTTCCGACGTGTTATCGACAGGGCGCGTGAGTTAAAAGGGACCGCGGTCGTGGTTACCTTTGAACCACATCCATTGTGTCTGTTAGCACCCGATAAAGCCCCTTTGCAGCTGAATACACCGGAAGAGAAAGTACGTCTGCTTACCGCCTCCTGTGTTGACATTCTGGTGGTCATCAATTTCACTCGGCAGATGGCAGAGATGCCGGCCGAAGAGTTTGTCAGAGAGATTCTGGTGCATAAACTGGGCGTTAAACATCTGATCGTTGGCTACGATTACGCTTTTGGTCGCAACCGTCAGGGCAATACTGAATTTCTTGCGGCCAAGGCCAGGGAGTACGGCTTCACCCTTGAGGTCCTCGAGCCGATTCGCGCAGAACAACAGGCGCATAGTTCAACGGCAATTCGTCAAATTCTGCAAGAGGGGAGGGTTGCTGATGCGGTGAATATCCTTGGTCGCAACTTCACCCTTGACGGAGAGGTCGTGCATGGTGAAGGTCGAGGGCGTAAACTCGGTTTCCCGACTGCTAATCTCTCGACCCAAAAGGAGATACTGCCGTGTGATGGTGTCTATGCCGTTAAGGTGAAATGGTGTGATAATTATTATGATGGCGTTATCAACATCGGCCACAGGCCAACCTTCACTGACGGTGAAACAACTCTTGAGATTCATCTGCTGGATTTTAAGGGAGACCTTTACGGCGAACGCTTGAGGATTTACTTTGTCGAGCGTCTGCGTGGTGAACGGAAGTTCGATTCTGTTGAGGCCCTGCAGGAGGCTGTTCTCAAAGACATTGCCCGGGCCCGGGAGTTGCTGGCCGATGCGCAGGTCGTTGAGTATCGAGAATATCTCGATTGCGGCTACAATCCCGGGCTGAATGGAGTGAAGTGATATGCAGTTGACCGGTAAAACAACAGTTGTCGGTATCTTCGGTGACCCGGTGGAGCATTCGCTTTCGCCACGCATGCAGAATGCAGCGATCAAAAGCAGTGGCTTGGATGCTGTTTACGTGCCATTTCACGTCACCCCGACACAGTTGTGTGACGCAGTTGCAGCTATTCGCGCCATGTCATTACGTGGGGTCAACCTGACGATTCCGCACAAGGAAGCCGCTTGTCATTTGGTTGACGAGATGGATAAACAAGCGGTCCTGATGGGGGCCATCAATACGATCGTCAATGAGAATGGTTGTCTCAAAGGTTACAACACCGATGGCATCGGTTTGTTGAATGCCCTGAAACAGGAGCTTGGCGTGGATGTTGCCGGTAAACGAGTTCTGTTGCTCGGAGCGGGTGGTGCCTGCCGTGCTGCTTTGGTTGCGCTCTGTCAGGCACAAGTTTCCTGGATAGGTATCGCCAACCGAACCAGGGAGAGAGCACAGCAACTGATTGAGAAAGTGTCGCCAAGCTTTTCAGGCACGGCTTTTGCTGAGTATGAACTAAGCTCTTCGCTGGCGAACGTATGTCCGAAACCGGTTGACTTGCTGATCAATACAACGGCTGTAGGCCTTAAGGGCGATGCGTTCGGTTTACCGGTAATAGATTGCGTTAAGACCGGTGGCGCGGTTTTTGATATGGTCTATACTGCTGAGTCGACGGTGTTGCTTGATGAGGCCCGGATGCGGGGACTAGAGGTTGCTGACGGTCTGGGCATGCTCTCAGCCCAAGGAGAGGCTGCTTTTCAGCTCTGGTTTGGCTGTGCTCCAGAAGCGTCTGTCATGCGTCGGGCACTGGATAAGATTGACTGAGATTTGAGTTTTGATTTCAGCTGGTTACATGGTATCTCGCTTGACAGGCCTCAGACGCATTCGCTAGAATGCTAAGCTTGAATTTATATGGGGAGTTCATCGGACAAATCCCCAGGGGGAAAAGATAATTCTTTATGGCTGCTAATCGGCTCGGCGAACTCCTGGTTCGCAACAAATTAATTGACGAAAAACAACTCGCCAAAGCTCTCGAAGAGCAGAAAGCCAGTGGTGGCCGCCTAGGTGCCAGCCTGGTTAAACTCGGCTATCTGAAAGAAGAAGACCTCGCGGCTTTCTTGTCTCGCCAGTACGGTGTACCTTCCATTAATCTCAGCGAATTTGAGATTGACGAAAGCGTCATTAAGCTGATCCCGCCTGAGGTTGTGCAGAAGTACCAGTTGATGCCGGTTAACCGTGCTGGCTCTACGCTGATTGTTGCCATGGCAGATCCATCCAATATC
The DNA here is from genome assembly GCA_030640215.1 of Desulfuromonadales bacterium. Taxonomy (GTDB): domain Bacteria; phylum Desulfobacterota; class Desulfuromonadia; order Desulfuromonadales; family BM103; genus M0040. Next base: position 3,713 of record DAOWJU010000169.1, on the reverse strand, counting down.
TTTGCCATTGACGATATCAAATTCATGACTGGTTACAACGTTGAAGTTGTCGTGGCCGCTGAAGCAAGCATCAAAACTGCGATCGACAAATATTATGATCAGAGCGCCTCTTTCGATGATGTCATGGGTGATCTCGACGATATTGACCTGGAGGTCGTCGATGAAGACGACGAAATTGACTCCAGCGAGTTGGAGAAAGCCAGTGAAGATGCTCCGGTTGTTAAGCTGGTCAACCTGATACTTACCGATGCGATCAAAAAGGGTGCCTCCGACATCCATATTGAGCCCTATGAGAAATCGTTTCGGGTTCGCTATCGTATCGACGGTGTCCTGCACGAGGTCATGAAGCCACCGTTGAAGTTGAAGAACGCTCTGACCTCGCGTGTTAAAATCATGTCGGAGATGGATATCTCTGAACGGCGACTGCCTCAGGATGGTCGTATCAAGATCAAACTGCCCGGCGGCAGAGACATGGACTACCGTGTCAGTTGCCTGCCGACCTTGTTTGGCGAAAAGATCGTTCTGCGGCTGCTAGACAAGTCGAACCTGCAGCTTGATATGACCAAACTAGGTTACGAAGAGACGTCGCTGAAGTGGTTCAAAGAGCAGATCCACAAGCCTTTCGGTATGGTTCTGGTCACCGGACCGACCGGTTCCGGTAAAACAGTTTCCCTCTATTCTGCCCTGGGTGAATTGAATACACCTTCGGAAAATATTTCAACCGCCGAAGATCCTGTCGAATTTAACTTCGCTGGCATTAACCAGTGTCAGATGCATGACGAGATCGGCCTCAACTTTGCCGCTGCCTTGCGTTCTTTCTTACGTCAGGATCCGGATATCATCATGATCGGTGAGATTCGTGACTTTGAGACGGCCGAAATTGGTGTCAAAGCTGCGCTGACTGGGCACCTGGTGCTTTCCACGCTGCATACCAACGATTGCCCCAGTACAGTCAACCGCTTGCTCAATATGGGTATCGAGCCATTCCTGGTGGCCTCCGCAGTCAACCTGATTACCGGACAGCGTCTTGGTCGTCGACTTTGTAAGGAGTGTCAGGTTCCTGAAGATATTCCCAAAGAAACTCTTCTCCAGGCCGGAGTCCCCGAGAGTGATCTCGATACTTTTAACAGTTATAAGGGTGAAGGCTGCGCCAAATGTAACGACACTGGCTACAAAGGTCGTGTCGGTTTCTACCAGGTTATGCCGATGTTTGAAGAGCTGCGTGAGCTGATTCTGGCGGGTGCTAACACCGCGGAAATAAAGCGGGAATCGATGCGTCTGGGTGTCAAAACCATGCGCCAGGCAGCCTTGACGAAGATGGATGAAAGAATCACTTCATTTGAAGAGACCCTGCGTTGTACCATTGCTGATGATTAAGACAAGGGCTGTCCCAATGATTTCCTGAAGGAGCAACGAGCGGTATGTCAGAATTTTCGATTCAACAAATGCTCAAAACAATGGTAGAGCAGGGGGCCTCCGACCTCCATATCACCACTGGAACACCACCACAAATTCGCGTCAACGGTAAGATAATGCCGATGAAGATGCGCTCTCTGCTACCGGCGGATACCAAGCATATCTGTTACAGCATTCTCACGGAAACCCAGAAGCGTAAATTCGAGGAGATCAACGAACTCGACTTCTCTTTTGGTGTCAAGAGCCTGGCTCGCTTTCGTGGCAATATTTTCGTGCAACGTGGAGCCCTCGCTGGCGTTTTTCGCTTAATTCCCTATAAATTTCTTTCTTTTGATGAACTCGGCCTGCCACAGGTGATCAAAACAATTTCAAGTAAATCGAACGGTCTGGTGCTGGTTACCGGTCCCACTGGTTCCGGTAAGTCCACCACACTGGCTTCGATTATTGATGCCATCAATGCCGAGCGTCAGGAGCATATCGTGACGATCGAGGACCCGATCGAATATTTGCATCCGCACAAAAGATGTATTGTCAACCAACGGGAAGTCGGCTCCGATACCTTTTCGTTCAAGAATGCTTTGAAATATATCCTCCGTCAGGACCCCGATGTGGTCCTGCTTGGCGAGTTGCGTGATCTGGAAACGATCGAAGCGGCACTCTCCATTGCTGAGACAGGTCACCTCTGTTTTGCCACTCTGCACACCAACGGCTGTGTACAAACAATCAATCGTATCGTCGATGTTTTCCCGACCAATCAACAACAACAGGTTCGTACTCAGCTCTCATTTGTGTTGGAAGGCGTCCTGTCGCAAACACTGATGCCGCGTCTGGATGGCAAGGGCCGTGCCCTGGCTCTTGAAATTATGGTGCCGAATACAGCGATTCGTGCTCTGATACGTGATGACAAGGTGCATCAGCTTTACTCACAGATGCAGATGGGCCAGGAAAAGTACGGTATGCAGACGATGAACCAATGCCTCTTTGCTTTGTACCACGGCAAAAAGATATCTCTGGATGATGCCATGTCTCGAACACCTGATGTCGAAGAGCTCAAAGAGATGATCGCTAATCCTTCGGCAGCGCTCAAGCGTGGCGTTAAGTCGGGGTCTGGTGCGAAAAGATAGAGCACGTTGTGAGCTGTAAGGCTTTAGGGCTGTAAGGTTAGAAACTGGGAACGCGAGATTGAATCAGTGAATTGTTTTCTAATAACCGAAGAGGTTGATCATGGGTAAATTTGCTTGGGAAGGTACCACAAAGTCTGGTCAGTCCATGAAAGGGGAGATGGAAGCCCCTGATGACGCAGCTGTCCAGGCGCAACTTCGACGCCAGGGAATTTCGCCGGGGAAGATCAAGGAGCGTGGTAAGGGTTTTGATATGGATATCAAAATCCCTGGTTTTGAGCCAAAGGTTACGACTAAAGATATTGTTATCTTTACCCGTCAGTTCGCCACCATGATTGATGCTGGTCTGCCGCTGGTTCAGTGCCTTGATATCCTGAGTAAACAGCAGGAGAATAAAACCTTCAAAACAATCCTTCTTCAGGTTAAGGAAGATGTTGAGTCCGGTTCCACCTTTGCTGATGCGCTGAAAAAACATCCCAAGGCTTTTGACTCACTCTATGTCAACTTGGTGGCGGCCGGTGAAATCGGCGGTATCCTCGACACGATTCTCAATCGTCTGGCAGCCTATATCGAAAAAGCACTCAAATTAAAAAAACAAGTTAAGAGTGCCATGACCTATCCGATGACAATTGTCGGTATTGCTGTACTTGTTATTGCCGTCATCCTGGTTTTTGTTATCCCACAGTTCCAGTCTATGTTTGAAGGTATGGGCAGCCAGTTGCCATTGCCGACCCGGATTGTTATCTGGCTGAGTGACGCTCTTCAGAGATACGTCTTTCTCATTCTTGGGGGGGGATACGCAATTTTGTGGGCACTCAAACGGATTTATAGAACGCCTAAAGGTCAGCTTTTCTTCGATGCACTTTTCCTGAAACTACCGGTTATGGGGGTTCTGGTTCGTAAAGTTGCTGTTGCCAAGTTTACCAGGACGCTTGGCACCATGATCTCCAGTGGAGTGCCGATCCTGGATGGCCTGGATATTGTTGCCAAAACAGCGGGCAACAAGATTGTCGAGAACGCCATCTACAAAGTGGCCCAAAGTATCAGTGAAGGAAAGACAATTGCGGAGCCACTGGCAGAGTCCGGGGTCTTTCCTTCAATGGTCTGTCAGATGATCGCCGTTGGCGAGCAATCCGGTTCGATTGATACCATGCTTAATAAGGTCGCTGACTTTTA
>DAOWJU010000272.1 GCA_030640215.1 Desulfuromonadales bacterium | reverse complement strand
GTTACGGCATTCGCGTCAATTCAGTTCATCCTGGACTCATCAGTACACCGATGGGTGATCAGCTGGTCGACGCACTGGCGAACAAGGTTCTAGGCTCAAAGGAAGCCGCCCAACAAATGGTGCAGCAACTGACACCGATGCGCCGGAACGGCGAGACATCCGAGGTTGCAAAGGTGGTCCACTTTCTGGCCGCCGATGCCGCTTCATACGTCACCGGCGCAGAATATATCGTCGATGGCGGTTTGACAGCAATGTAACCTTAATTAATTCAGGGCCATCGCTGGTTCGGCCCGAAAAAGGAGTTTCCTATGGCTGAAGTCATCCACACATCTTGCATCAAGATCACCAGGGATCGCGGACCGATAAGAAAGGCGATGATTGAAGGTTTTTCAGAACCGGTCTTCTATGGCATCCACGGCGGAATTCAAAAATTCTATGGTGTGGACCCAGTTGAGGAGCACGCCGCCACTCTGGACCACATCGTCGGGGCAGTCTCGTCTTGAATGATGGGCACCTTCGCCAGCGTGCTGGCGACCAAGAAAATCAGAACACATACCGACCGTTTTCGCGCCGAGGTCGAGGGCGATATTGAAGATGTAAATGGTGTCCTTAAAATCACAGTTATCCGAGTCCACTATGTACTGAAGATAAGACCTGCTGAAGAGACTGACGCGCAATGGGCGATAGAAAACTACATTGAGATGTGCCCCGGCGCCATGAGTGTCATCGGATGCATCCAGATTGATCATTCCCTTAAGCTTATCACGGAGTGAAACCCGGGTTGTCTTTTTACAGAGGAACGCTTCTGCTCCTGGGAAATATTAATTACAGAAAAGGAGAACAAGAATGGGACGTGTAGATGGAAAAATTGCCATGGTTACCGGTGGTGCCATGGGTATCGGCAAAGCAACCTGCCTGCTGTTGGCCAGGGAAGGGGCGGCAGTGGCGGTAACCGACATTGATACCGAGGCTGGTGAAGCAGTCGCCCGTGAAATTAACGAGAATGGCGGCAAAGCGATCTTCTGTCAGCAGGATGTTGCCAGCGAGCAGGATTGGCAACGGGCCATCGGCTGTGTTGTCAGCGGCTTGGGTGGACTCGATATCCTGGTTAACAACGCCGGGATCGTGATCGTCGGAACGGTGGAAAGCGCCACCCTGAAGGAGTGGCAGAAAACTCAGGCGGTCAATCTGGACAGTGTCTTTCTCGGCACCCAACAGGCTATTGCAGTTATGAAAGAGAGCGGTGGCGGTTCCATCGTCAATCTTTCTTCGATTGAGGGTATCATCGGTGAACCGAATACCGCAGCTTATAATGCCAGCAAGGGTGGGGTGCGGATCTTCACCAAGTCTGCCGCTATTCACTGTGCCGAGCAGGGCTACGGCATCCGCGTTAACTCGGTTCATCCTGGTTATATCCAGACGCCGCTGGTAGAAAATGCCGTCTGCTCTTTAGGAAAGGATGCCGATGCATTTGTTCAACAGGTGATAGCTCGCCACCCGGTTGGTCATCTGGGTGAAGCTGATGACATCGCTTACGGAATCCTCTACCTGGCCTCTGATGAGTCAAAGTTTGTCACCGGTTCAGAACTGGTGATTGATGGCGGTTATACCGCCAGGTAATAAAACGGCCTCCAGGAGGCTGTCGGGCTATACGGGCCGAAGCGAAAATTCGGAAGTTTGAGACCAGATTTTGGCTCGTTTGAGAGTAATAGCCGTAGCTATTGGTCGAAAAGGATCTGAAATATGGGCCAAACAGCCGGATTTGCAGTCGGGTCATGGATAGTCCGACAACCTCCTAGGAGAGTTCTTCCCATGGAGGCCGTTCGGCATCGCGGCACACCAGTTCTTTCACATTCATATAAAGCTTGACCGAGAGTCCGCTTGGACAGGTTTAATCCAGATAATTGGCGAGGTAGCCGGTCAGCATCAATCTTAATTCTTCGAGAGTGCGTTCCCGCAGATGTTTGTCTCTTTTTCCTTTAGACGAGGCCAGATCATAGATGGCTGCACCGGCAAACAGAAAGGTGCTGGCTACGTGAAAAAGCTGCATGTCAGAAGCCTTAGTCCCTCTTTCTTTCAGCGCCGTCACCATCAATACGGACAATTCTTCGCCAAGGCTTTTCTCTATAGCCCTCAGCTCAGGAACGGCTAACAATGCCCTGCGGATCGCTTTGAAGTGCGGCATTTTTGACGCCACATCATCATAACAGTCAAGGATGTCGTTGACAGATGTTCGCCACTCAATGTCTGGATTCGCAAGAGAGTGAATCGGCTCAAGGGCCTCAACTATGAGAATTTTCCATTGCTGGACCAGGGTGCAGAGTATGGCGATTTTGTTCGGATAGTATCGATAGATCGTGGCGACCCGTAGGTCTGCCCGTTGGGCCAGCAGGTTGGTGTTGAATCCGTCAATCCCGACCTCTTCCAGTAATTGGGCTGAGGTGGTCAGGATATGATTAACGGTTTCTTCGGCTCTCTTTTGAGCTGGAACCGCGCGCGGTTTCAGTTTATTCTTCGCATCAACATGCTTTTTTGTCGTTGTCTTCATCATGAACAATCTCTTGAAATGATTAGTAAAAGCTGTTGGAGGTTTTATTCTCTTCCTCTTGCTATAGCCAACGTGAGTATATACTCTCTTACTGGGAATGCAAGAAACTTTTTGTTGACAGGGAGAAGCCCGCCGGTGCTGCCCCACTTCATCGGAGGAATATAGTCGGAAATGAGTCGCAAGGTTTTTGGGGTTGTTTGCGGGGGAGGGCGTGACTGGCTGGGTGGTATGGACTGTGGATCGAACCACCCATAGCGGTAAATCCATACGTCCAGAATTGGTAGGCTGTTATCTGTGCCGGGCGGATTTATGTTTGAGCCATCAGTCCAGGTAGT
>DAOWJU010000324.1 GCA_030640215.1 Desulfuromonadales bacterium | reverse complement strand
GAGGACAGCAGAGTGACACCCAATACCAATACAACAAAAAAACGCATGTGTTTCTCCTGACATCGCAGACGATATTTTTATAATCACCGAGATCAAACGGTCACAGAGATTTATAGTGCTTGAGATAAAGACAGAACATTCCGACTCTTGGCACTAAATACTACTTCATATGTTCTACTTTGCAAGCTTCTGGACCTGATTTAAGTTGCAAATAAGTATTGTAATCCCAGCGAGTTGAAAGCTAACCTTACTATAACGGTTACATTTAGACCCAGCACTTTTCACAAAAAACAACCTTTTTGTTTGTCGTCATGCTTTGTTGCTCAATAAGGTGATGGTTTTTTAAAGATGCTTTAGGTGACGAGCACCAAGTTTGAGGAAGTGTTGTTACCCAAAGGCCTCCATCACATGCGCGACCCGTTCTTCTGCATTGCGCTCCACGCCACGCTGTGAATCGATCAATGCCAGGCGTGGCCGCATGCCCATGCCGTTAGCAATCTGAATTGCCAAGCCTGGTCGAGCGTTGAGCTCCAAGACTAACGGTCCAAGTTTTTTGTCCAGCACGATGTCCGCGCCAAGATAACCGAGCCCGGTCACATCATAGCAACGGCTTGTGAGATCCAGCAAAGTCTCCCAGTAAGGCACCTTGAGTTCTGACAGCTTCCGACCGGTATCTGGATGATGTTCGATAGGCTTTCCGTGTTGTACAGCTTTGAGACTTCGACCGGTAACAATATCAATGCCTAAGCCCACAGCCCCTTGATGCAGGTTGGCCTTGCCGTCCGATTCGCGTGTGGAGAGGCGCGTCATAGCCATGACCGGATACCCTCGGTAAAGGATGACGCGCACATCAGGCACACCCTCGTAAGAGAAACCGTCGAAGACATCCGAAAATTCAACCAAGGTCTCGATCATCGCTACATCCGGCTTGCCACCTAAACTGTACAGCCCACTCAAAGTACTGGAGACATGATGCTGTAACTCCTTGAGAGTGACACGGCTACCACTTGGTTTGACAAAGTCATCACCATCACGGCCAGTAATCACAAGAATGCCTTTACCGCCACTGCCTTTGGATGGTTTGATAACAAACCCATGAAGGTCACGCAGAAAATCGCCTAATTGCCCGACATGATATTGTGTGCGAGCAACACCGATTGTGGCAGGAGTAGCAATACCAACCCCTTCTGTAACCCGCTTGGTCTGGAGTTTGTCATCGACGAGAGGATAGAGGCGACGAGGGTTGTTCTGAGCAATCAACTCAACATTGCGCCGGTTCATACCGACAACACCAGCCTTATTCAATTTAGCGGGAGTCGTGAATTTGAACATCATTCATCGCCCCGCGTCATCGGTTCGAAACGTCCCAGTTCAAGCAGCCTGAAACCACTATAGCTGCCAATCATGATGATAATGGCAAGCAATACCAGCAACAGTTCGGGGAAGTTGAAGATCAAATGCTCAAGATTGGGGCTGATCATAACCAGGTAGGCCAGTGAAGCTGTAAACAAACTACCGCCCCCCTGAATCAACACTTCATGCGGCCCCTCTTCCTCCCACAACACAGACATGCGCTCAATCGTCCATGACAGGATAATCATCGGGAAGAACAAAACCGCGTGGCCCGAATGCCAGCCAAACTTGTGGCTGGTAATGCCAATGGCCGCGAAAATAATAATCACGAAGACCAGCACAGAAGCGATGCGAGGCACCAACAGCAGGTTCAAGTGACTCAGGTAGGAACGCATGACCAGGCCAACACTCACCACCACCAGGAACAGAAGCAAGCCCATCAATAATTTGGTCTGCATGAAAGTCAAGGCAATCAGAATCGGCATGAACGTTCCTGAAGTGCGGATACCTACAAGGTTGCGCAGAATCACGACAACTAAAGCACCGATAGGAATAAGCAGCAAAAGCTTGAAGGTATTCTGATCTTGAATAGGCAAGCTATAGATCGAAAAATCAATCAGCTTGCTGCTGCCCAGTTGCCCCGCGTCTACCGCCAGTTGACCAGCGCTCTTCTGGACACTGGAAACTGAGAGAGCAATGGTCGAGTTCATGCCACCATACACATCCATCAGACCGTGAGTGTCATCTGGCCATAATAACGCTTCAGAAAACGGAAGCTCGACAAGCGCGTCTGGATCCAGCAAGACCCATTTATCTTCAGTGTATACCTGAATAAAAGTGGTAATGGAACGTTGGGTATACTTGCCCTGCAATCTAAGCCCCCGCACTGCCTTGGAGTGAATCCCGTCGATGGCGAGAACATTTGCGACTTGCTGCATATACTCACTACGGTACTGGACATCCTCAAGCAGCATATTCACATGAGGATCTTTTCTTTCTTTATCCATCAGACCGAGCACATTTAGCGCAATCTCCAGTTTTGATGTGGCTGCCTGACGGCCCCTCATCAGGATGTCTTCACCTGCAAGCCGATGTGGTCCTTGCAGGACGTCCTGCGGAGGTTCATTAGTTGGGGACATTTCTTCAATGGGAGACCCCAAACGATAAAAATCTGCGCGGAAATAAATGACCTGCATACCTTGCGCATCGTCGCGAGTCCAGACAGCTTTACGGATATTGTCTTCGTTAACAAAAACACATTCGTAGTCATCGGAGAGCTTTTCACGGAAGACGGTTCTGCGAGACTTATCATTTGCAGGCATAACCAGGCTGACCTTGGCCGGGCCATCTTCTGCGTCAAACTGCATACGGGCCTGAACCTGCCACACGGTTTCCTCGCCCGGTGTAAACATGAACCCAAGTGCATAGCATTTATAAATAGTCAGACCGATACCAACAATGAGCAGGAGTGATACCAATATGAAGATCTGTGAGCGAGCCTTCATTCCTCTTTCCCTCCAGAGTGACTGGTTGAGTATTTACGATTAACATCAACCAGATATTTGCCACTCAAAACGTTGCGCCCGATCAATACAGGGAAGGTGTATCTGGCACGATCTGCAAGGGTGAATTCTCGTTCCATCTCTATATCACCCAGCTTGATCTTCAGTTTAACCACATACCGCTCCTGGGCAGCAGCACCATGTCGTTTAATCTCTGCAATACGCACCACAGGCATTTTAAAATCGATCAGATTCCCGCTATCGGGATCTTGCACCGAAAAGTCCAGCCACTTTTTGCCATCACGCTCAAAGGGTTGTTGGTCAACAACGCCAAGAGATGAGGTCTGTGCACCAGTATCAATACGCGCGTTCAGGCGTAAGTCTTTCGACGTAAAGGTCACTTTTTCTGCCTCACCAATAATCACAAAACCTGAGATATCCGAGCTAGTATCATCCGCAGAAACATTTGTGGCTGATGAGAGAAAAATGGTGGGGCTAATCGTGAGTGCCAGGAACATTACTAAACAGCGAATGATAAACATGATAAACTCCAAGGGCATTGATAGAATGTAGAGATAAATATACTAAGGATTTCAATTATTTCAATGATTAAGCAGGGCTAAGACGAGAATGATTAACATCAGATAAAGGTGGCCTCCTGAGTGGATTGAAATCATAAAACACAAAGGAACCGCGGGTGCAAACAGATGAAGTCATCAAAACGGGTTTAAACCCACTCATAACCACTCAATTTACGGAGACCACATGCCCTGGAGAGATACTCAAAGTGCACGTCTGCGACGCCTTTTCCTCGAAGGTTTCTCAGCGATGGATGTTGCAGAGCCCCTGGTTTCTTTTGACGACTATGCCAAATCAGCAGATGTTAAACAGTTTATGCAGGATAAAGGTTTCAATCTTGTCGGCGTGCGTCAGAATGGTCTGGTCGAAGGCTATGTGCGCCGTGAGGATTTGACCTCCGGCACCTGCGCTGATCACTTCCACCCCTTCACACCTGATGACGACCTGATCCCTGATACCGCTAATCTCATCGATGTGGTCAAATCTCTGGCCATTAACCAGCAATGCTTTGTCACTATCCTGGATCGGGTCGGCGCCATCATCACACTGACCGACCTGGAAAAACCGCCGATGCGCATGTTCCTCTTCGGCATGATCACTATGATTGAAATGACCATGACGGAGATTTTGCGACAACGCTATGCCAACAACTCCTGGCAAGAATTTCTCTCTGAAAAGCGACTTGCCCTGGCGAAAAAGCTCCAGGAAGAGCGCAACCGGCGAGGTCAGCAAGTTGAGCTGCTCGACTGTCTGCAATTTGGCGACAAAGGTTGGATCATCACTTACAACGAAGAGATTCGGGCAGCCTTAGGCCATCAGTCACGTCAGGAAACCCGCAAGGCGGTTAAAGAATTTGAGAGTTTACGCAACAATCTGGCACACACTCAAGAAATCATCCCAAGCGGTTGGCAACGAATCGTCATTGCCTGTAACCGTTGGGAATGCAATCTGGAAAATTCCGTGAGTCCTTTCGGCACCAGCCAGGAGCAGAGCGAGAGATGACTTTGCCGGGGTGCCTCGAAAATGAGCTAAGGACAAGAAAAACAGGCTGGTGGGATCGCCTCAGTGAAGCAATCCCGGAGCTGGTTCCATTGGCAGGCACTCCGCAGCCACAGGAATATCATGCCGAAGGCGACGTCGCCATCCACACCCGCCTGGCCATCGAATCCTGCCCTTCTGAGTGCGACCCCGACTTACTGTGGGTCGCCCTGCTACATGATATCGGCAAACCAGCCACCACGGTGCAGAATGAGAATGGGCGAATCACCGCCTATGGTCATGCCAAGTTGGGGGCAGAGATGGCCAGCGATATCCTCGTCCGTATTGAGCTGCCAGTTGATCGTCTAGAGAGCATCCTTTGGGTCATTCGTCATCACATTTTTCATCACTCCTGGCAGTTAAAAAAGCCCAGTGACTTGAGTAAAACCCAACGTAAATATATGACTGACCCGAGATTCCCCCTGTTGCTCGAATTCCTGAGAATCGATTCACTGGCATCGCAAGGGAATCCGCTTGGAATGGAAGCATATACTTTTTACAAAAGCCTCTTTGAATCAATCCACCAGGAAATCACACACTAAACTATGCGAAATTTCATTTTAATAACCGTACTATGTCTTCTCATGACACCCGTCTGGTCAAGCGCTGGGACAGCCACTGATATGGAAATCGGCATGCGTGGTGGAGCAGACGACAGTGGCCATAACTTGGAAGAAAGTTATGTCGCTGCGGAAATCTACTTTTTAAAGCAATTGCCCTGGGGCACAAGAATCGGGGATCAGGCCACCTTAAGCACTCGTTTCGATATGGGAGCAACCTACCTTGAGGCCAGAGACAATGAAGGCTATATGCTGTCTATCGGTGCGGATCTGGTTCTAGGTATGTGGGATGATGCCATGGAATTGGAGATCGGCTTTCGGCCAACCTGGATGCTCGACCAGGAATACGGCAAAGACGATTACGGTGGATGGCTGCAATTTACCAGTCATGTCGGTCTGGCCATCAACTGGCAACCGATGGTTCTCAACTACCGCTTTCAACACACATCCAATGGCAGTATGTACGATGCCAATCCAGGTCTCAACCTGCACATGGTTGGTTTGGGATATCGTTTCTAGTGGTTGTCCCCTCGAAACGCAAAAAAGGCCCTCCAGTCGAAGAGCCCTTTTTACTATCTGTCTTTGCTTTAAATGCTTTTTATTTCACCAGGGCAGCTATCTCTCCAGCAATTTCTTTGCTCAATTCGCCGACAACCTGGCTCTCGGCCTTGATCAGCGCAGCATAGCTGGCACCCTCAAGTGGTTGTCTGTAAACACTTTTCTTGCCAGCAAGAAGTTCCCTGCCTTCGGCATCGGAAATCGCCCAGCGTGCACTAAGGACCGCTTCACCATCGATTGCGCCATCTAATCGTAGCACATCAATCGTGACCCGATAAGTCGGTTTGAAATGATGCATCCACGGGAAAAAGCCAATTTTCTCCACACCGAGCAATTGCCCAAGGTTATCTCCCAGAACAGAAGTTAAATCCCTCTCCAGTAGCCCGGCCCAGCGATTGAACTCGTCAAATTCATACTGGTTACCGTGCTGACGAGTAGCAATCTGCGCACGTTTCAGACTATCTGGAATCGCGATGGGACCGATTCCCAATTTGACATCAGGGAGAGCTGCAAGCGATTGCACTTCACCCAACTGTTCCATTTTCAACAGGCTGTAATAAGTGACTTTCGGTGAACTGCGACTGAGACAACCAGAAAGCAGAAGGACAATGACGAACAGTACGACCACTGCACCACTTTTACGAATAGCATGTCCGATCATTTCTTATCTCCCTTCTTACCGAGAAGCAACGCCTGAGGATCGCGTTCCAGGTACTCTAATAGTGACCGGATCGACCGGATCGACAGAGCCATCTCGTTTGTAACCTGGCGAGCGTTGTAGTTAATTGCAGAATCAGGGCCTAATGTTTCATTGACTCCGTCCATTGCTTCTTCAAGACTGTCAAGTGCACTATTAATCCTGGGTACTGTCTCCTGGTTAATATTGCCTGACATGACCTTGATTTCATCAAGCATCACTGTCAGTGAACCGATAGCAACCTGTAAATCCTTGCCGATCTTGTCGAACGGAATCTTCTCAACTTTCTTGACAATTCTAGAGACGCTCTCGGCGAGTTGATCAAGTGGCGTCGGGATGGTCGGGATGATTGGATAAGCCCCACTGAGCTCGGCCT
>DAOWJU010000184.1 GCA_030640215.1 Desulfuromonadales bacterium | reverse complement strand
GGCTTCCTGCACCAACAGACCGCCGTTGACACGCTTGAAGTCAAGCCTTGAAGCCGTCTGCTCCGGCCACTCGCCGCACTCAAGCAGGCGTACATTCTTCTTGGCAGCGACCACAGAGACTGCTTCTTCCGTCACCTTCGGGGCGATGATGACTTCAACAAACTGCTTGTCGGCAATCGCCTGAGCGGTGGCTGCGTCGAGCTCACGGTTGAAAGCTATAATACCGCCGAAAGCTGACTCGGTATCAGTGCTGAAAGCACGCTGATAAGCGTCAAGCAGCGTCTCGCCGTAAGCCACGCCACAAGGGTTGGCATGTTTGACGATCACGCAGGCCGGGCCTTCGCTAAATTGCTTGATACATTCCAGAGCCGCATCGGTATCGGCAATATTGTTATAGGAGAGCTTTTTACCCTGAAGCTGTTTTGCGGTCGCAATTGAAACTTCGGCAATGTCGCTTTCAACGTAGAAAGCCGCCTTCTGATGCGGGTTCTCGCCGTAGCGCATAATCTCGGTGCGTTGGTATTGGAAAGTCAGAGCGCCCGGGAAATCGGCACTTTCTGCATCGATTCTACGCCCCAGCCAATTGGAGATAGCGGCATCGTAAGCCGAAGTGCGCTGGTAAACCTTGAGGGCCAGACGAAAGTTGGTCTCGCGGGAGACATCACCGGCGTTGGCTTTCATCTCGTCAAGAACCACGGCGTAATCAGCTGGATCAATGACGACGGTCACCGACTGGTTGTTCTTGGCCGCGCTGCGCAGCATGGTCGGTCCGCCGATATCGATATTCTCGATGGCGTCCTCAAGGGTGCAATCAGGATCAGCCACAGTCGCCTCGAAAGGATAGAGATTGACCACCACCATATCGATCGGCGTGATGTCGTGTTCTGCCATTTTTGCAACATGAGCCGGATTGTCACGCAGACCAAGCAAGCCGCCGTGAACTTTCGGGTGCAAGGTCTTGACGCGCCCATCGAGCATCTCCGGGTAACCGGTGTGTTCGGAGACATCCTTAACAGTGAGACCAGCTTCGCGCATCATGCTGGCGGTACCGCCGGTAGAAAGAATTTCCACACCGTACTTACTTAACTCTTTGGCAAAATCGACGATGCCGGTTTTGTCGGAGACACTGATCAGTGCGCGTTTGATGACAGCCATGGTAGGACCTCTTTATAAAATTGGTTTATGTTGTGGAAAACTATGGGCAAAACCTTTAATGGGACGCTGATCAAATCTGATGAACGCTGATTTAAGACCAAAACAAAAAAGGCTAAGGGTTGGTTCTAAATCATGCCCTTTCTGCGTAAATCAGCGTCCAATTGATTTTGCTTTTCTCTGCGCCTTTGCGCCTTCGCCTAGAGGCGCCTACTTCTGGTGCGTTAAATGATTTGAATTATAATTCCAGAGCCTCTAAAAAGTGCTTTTCGAAAGCCGGAGTACCAGAGAGCGGAAAAGGCTGAATCGTGTTTGTCAGTTTAGCCAATCGCTGTTGACCATCTGTAGCGGTCAAATAGGCTTGCAAGCCCGCCAGCACACCGTTTGCGATAAAAGAAGTTTTATCTAACATGGGCTCTGGCAGCAAGGCAACCCTTTTCAGAACCTCTATCGGCAAAGCCTTGCCAAGGGCACCGGTGAGCAAAACTTGCGAGACATCTTCAGGGACGAATCCGGCCCTTTCAAGCAGGACTTGCGTCCCGGCGTGTACCGCCCCTTTCGCCAACTGGAAGTTGCGCAGATCGTCCTGCGTCAAGCGCAACTCTCTATTGGCGTCGCGATGGAAGCGAATCGCCCATGAGCTTTCATCTTTGACTAGATATCGATCAAGGTTGGTCTCGACTTCATCGTCAGCGAGGATACGGCCGGTCGCATCGATCAATCCGGCCTGGCGTGCCACGGCAACCAGCGCCGCCAGGCCACTGCCGCAGAGACCACGTGGCTGACCACCTCCCGCCACGGTGAGTTGCAGGCGATCTTCAGCTAGTTGCACATCGATGACCGCGCCATCAGCCATGATCATCCCCGTGCCGATATTGCCGCCTTCAAACGCCGGACCAGCCGCGGCAGAAGTCACCCACCAGCGATCACCATCCCATAGAGCGAGTTCAGCGTTGGTGCCGACATCAATCAGAAGAGTACCAGGCTGAACATCCTGCAAAGCGAGGAGGCAAGCAATCAAGTCGCCACCGACAAAACCGGACGCCAAGGGGAATAGCTCCAGGGGAGATGAAAGCCCGAGATCAATTTCATCGACAGAGATACGGGTCAACTCTTTATAGGGAGGCTTGTGTGGCGGGAACAGCAACGATGAGACAGACAGGTTGCGCAGCAAACAGGAGATACCTGGATTACCAGCTGCCACAACTGAAGTAACGTCATCAGGTGTGCAGTCTGCCTTATCAATGAGTTCTGTGACCAGAGAACACAGGCCACCGATCAGGAGTGCCTGCAGCTCTTCGCCGTCACCATCATGGGACTGCTGCAAACGTACCAGGATATCAGCACCATGCTTTCGCTGGGGGTTGACGACCTGCGTCTCAACCAGCACTTCTCCTGTCGGAGCAAGCAACCTTCCTGCCAGGGTGGTGGTGCCGAGATCGAGAGCTATATGTCGATTCATTGAGGACGTTTTCATCTCAGGTGATCAAGAATTAAAGACATAGTTGCTATTCAACACATGGACTCAAAACCATTAAGAACACCCCCCTGCTCGCTGTACTCGCTTCCCCCCTGTAAAACAGGGGGGATTGAGGGGGGGGGGTAATTTGTTTTGCTGAAGTTACGAGTTATCAATGAAATCTCTTGGCACCCGTTTACTGATATTGCAAAACACCTCGTAGGTAATTGAACCGACTTTATCCGCCCATTCTTCAGCGGTAATAACTTCATCACCATCACGGCCAAGCAAAGTGACATCATCACCAATCTGGACATCAGGAAGATCCGTTACATCGACAAGAATCCAGTCCATGCAAACGGTACCGGCAACGGGAACCCGTCGGCCACGGATCAACACTTCCCCACAATTCGTCAACAGACGATTGTAACCATCAGCGTAACCAACCGGAACAGCCGCAATCCTTGAGTCTCTCGAAGTCACAAAACGATGTCCATAGGAGACGCCTTCCCCGGCAGGGATTTCTTTGAGTTGAGCTACCTGACTCACGAAACGCATCACCGGCTGCTGGGTGAATTGATGGTCGAAAGGACCGCCGGTCAAACCACCATACAAAGAGATTCCCGGTCGCACCAGGTTGCAGCCATTCAACTCGCGGCTGTAAATACCGGCACTGTTGGCTATATGACGATAGCGAGGGTTGAATCCGGCTTGTTCGACAGTCTCTACTACTGCAGCAAAAGCGTCACACTGCGAAGCGGTCAATGACCGTTCCGGCTCATCGGCAACGGCCAGATGACTCATCAGGCCGGTCATATTCAGATTCTGCAGATTTTTCAGAGCGGGCAGAACTTCACCAAGTCGATCAACCCGGAAACCGAGTCGCCCCATGCCTGTATCAACCTTGAGGTGGTAATCGACACTTCGCTCGGCATCACGAGCGGCATGATCCAAGCGGCGGGCGCAATCCAGAGTGTAGAGAACCGGAGTCAATTGATATTCAAGAAGTTCAGATTCCTGACCGGGGAAAAAGCTACCGAGAATCAGAATCGGCTGTTCGATGCCGAGTTTGCGAAGGTCTATGCCTTCTTCGACGAGGGCGACGCCAAACATATTGGCACCAGCAGCAGCGAGAGCAGGCACAACAGAACTGACACCATGACCATAGGCGTTAGCTTTGACGACAGCCAGAACATCGCAACTGTCACCGACAGTGCGCTGGACTTCCTGAAAGTTGTGCCGAAGAGCAGCAAGGTCGATTTCAACCCTGGTTGGGCGAGAGACAGGCTTCTTGGTTGGACGACGGACAGGCATGAAAAACTCCGTTGGGATTGAAGAGAACCAACATTAAAGCATGTGGTTTGAAAGAGAGTAAAGGGGAAAGGGCTGCGTGGTGTGCACCTTTCAACTGAAGGAATTTCGGCAACAGCAGAATTCTTGCAGTTGACACACCGGGGGCAATCTTTTAGGCTAACGTTAAGTTGAACGGAGAGGTTATCTTATGTGTCTGAATGATGGTCATTTTCTCTTGGTCC
>DAOWJU010000225.1 GCA_030640215.1 Desulfuromonadales bacterium | reverse complement strand
TTTTTACCTCCTAAGAGTAACCCAAAACCTTTTGCCCCGCAGTCTCCCTCCTGACTGTGGGGCGTTTTTTTTCTTGTCAGTCTCTTTCTGCTCATGCGAGACGAAAAAAGGTCACCCGGAGGGGCGACCTTTTCGATCCTGTCTTTTTTACCTGTTTCAGGGTTGCCAGATTTTCAGCAACGCTTCAGCCATCTCGGCCGGACTGTCAGCGACACTGACGCCACACTCGGCTAGAAATGTTTTCTTGCTCGCTGCGTCACCTTTGCCACCGGATATGATGGCGCCAGCATGACCCATGCGTTTGCCAGCAGGTGCCGTTGCCCCAGCAATGAATGCCGCCACTGGCTTGGTCATGTGATCACGAACGAAGGCGGCGGCTTGTTCTTCATCGTCGCCACCGATCTCACCAATCATGATTACCGCCTCGGTGGCCGGATCGTTTTCGAACATTCTCAGTACATCAAGGTGGCTGGTGCCGTTGACCGGGTCTCCACCGATACCGACGCAGGTGGTCTGGCCAATATCGCGGGTCGTCAACTGCCAGACGGCTTCGTAGGTCAGGGTGCCGGAACGGGAGACTACACCGACCGGGCCGGGCTTGTGAATATAGCCGGGCATGATGCCTATCTTGCACTCACCTGGAGTAATAACACCGGGGCAGTTGGGACCAACCAGTCGACAGTCCTTGCCTTCCATGTATTTCTTAACCTTGACCATGTCGAGCACCGGCACACCTTCGGTAATACAGATCACCAGCTCGATACCTGCATCGACCGCTTCCATAATCGCATCGGCACTACCGATCGGCGGCACATAGATTACCGAAGCGTTGGCACCGGTTTCTTTAATAGCATCTTCGACCGTATCGAAGACCGGAAATCCGTCAACTGTGGTGCCACCCTTGCCGGGGGTTACCCCACCAACCATTTGGGTGCCGTAGTCACGGGCGCCCTGGGCATGGAACAGACCGGTGGACCCGGTGATCCCCTGGGTAATAACTTTGGTGTTTTTATCGATTAATATACTCATCGTTATCTCTCCTTAACCCTTGACGGCTTTTACGATCTTCTCAGCCGCATCACCCATGCCATCGGCACTGACAATATTCAGGCCTGACTCAGCCAGCATCTTCTTGCCTAAATCCACGTTGGTACCTTCCAGACGCACTACGAGTGGTACCTTAACGCCAATTTGCTTGGCTGCTTCGATAACGCCGGTGGCGATGACATCGCATTTCATAATGCCGCCGAAGATGTTGACCAGAATCCCTTCGACCTTGTCGTCGGAGAGGATGAGCTTAAAAGCTTCGGTGACACGCTCAATGGTGGCGCCGCCACCTACATCGAGGAAGTTTGCCGGGTCGCCACCGTAGTGCTTGATGATGTCCATGGTTGCCATGGCGAGACCGGCGCCGTTGACCATGCAGCCGATGTTGCCGTTGAGAGCAATGTAAGAGAGGTCGTACTGGGAGGCTTCGATCTCGTTGGCATCCTCTTCGTCGTAATCGCGCAGGTCGCGAATGCGGATATGACGGAAGAGTGCATTCTCATCGAAATTGATCTTGGCATCGAGGCAGATAAGGTCGCCGCCACCGGTCAGCACCAGCGGATTGATCTCGAGCAGAGAGCAGTCAGTCTCGACAAAGGCTTTGTAGAGATTCATCAGCAGAGGGACCGCTTGTTTAACCTGGGCAATACCGAAGCCAAGCTTGAAAGCGACCTTGCGCGCCTGGAAAGCGGTCAGGCCGACGACTGGATCGACTGTCTCGAAAAAAAGTTTCTCCGGGGTTTTTTCAGCGACCTCCTCGATATTTACCCCGCCCTCGGCCGAGGCCATCAGGGTGACTCTGTCGGTCGCGCGATCAACCAGGAAGGAGAGGTAGAATTCATCGGCTATATCGCAGCCGTTCTCAATCAGGACGCGCTTGACAATTTTGCCTTCCGGGCCGGTCTGGTGTGTCACCAGCGTCATGCCGAACATGTCGCGAGCGTACTGTTTGACTTCGTCGGCAGTCTTGGCAATTTTGACGCCGCCGCCCTTGCCGCGTCCGCCGGCATGGATCTGGGCTTTGACTGCATAAGGGCCGTCTCCGAGACGTTTGGCCCAGTCTCGGGCCGAGTTGCCGTTGTAGACTACATGGCCTTCCGGAACCGGAACCCCGAAGTTACGCAGGATTGCTTTAGCCTGGTACTCGTGAATATTCATGGGTGTTTAACCTCCGCAAGCAATAGGTTTTTATGGGCCGGTCGCCCTCGACCGTCCCTGTGTAGAGTAATGGCAAAGATAGTGCCAGTGTTACCGTGTTAAAAAGTCCCGCAGAAATAGGTGTTTGTCAAATCGACACCAATGTTTTTTTGCCAAGATTGGCGAAAATCCACATTTTGTGGTGAAAATGGTTCTTTGGTCAGACCTTTTTCCCGCTTGGTAAAGTAACGCGATTATCAGGTTTTGTCTAAGTAAAATTGTTTGTTTTTAATAAAACAATGGTTTGTTTTTGTAGCGCTGAAAGGGTTGCTGATGCTGGGTGGGTCTGCTGACGAAATGAAACTTTTGTTTTAAGAAGTGTTGATGCCAGTCAATGTTCATGATCATGCGGTTTATTGCTGTGCGGAGGGACCAGGGGAGGCTGGCTGACGAGAGGTCGTTTGTCAGGAGAACAGACCGGGCAGGCCTGCATGGCAAACGGTTTTTCGAGCCTGCAGGTTTTGAGTAATTCCTCGTTGTTGAAAATATCCAGAGTCGGGCCATCGGCCATGACCTTACCTTCGTGCAGAACAATGGTGCGTTCACATAGCTCCAGAACCATATCCAGGTCGTGACTGGTAACAATACGCGTATGATGAAAGGCCTGAAGCAGGGCAATCAATTGTCGGCGTGCCTGCGGATCGAGACCGTTAGTCGGCTCATCGAGGACCAGTATCTCGGGTAGCATGGAGAGCACGGTGGCAATGGCCACACGTTTTTTCTCACCGCCGGAGAGGTGGTAAGGAGGTTTATTGCGCAATTCGACGGCCTCAACGCGCTGCAGCGCTTCCATCACTCGGGTTTCGACTTCGTCCGGATCAAGACCAAGGTTAAGCGGACCGAAGGCAACGTCATCGTAAACTGTCGGCATAAAGAGCTGATCTTCCGGGTCTTGAAAGACCATCCCCACGGTGCGTCTGATCTCAGGCAATGTTTCTTTCGAGAGCTGGTCATCGCCGATGATAATTTCACCCGAAGTTGCCGAGAGGTAGCCATTGAGGTGAAGTAGTAGGGTCGATTTGCCAGCACCATTTGCGCCAATAATGCCCACCGATTCGCCATGATGAATCAGAAAAGAGACGTCGCGCAGAGCAACGGTTTCATCAGGGTAGGTGTGCTGCAGATTCTTGACGTGGACAATATGATGACTCATGGCAGTGTTCCTGTAAAAAGGCCGCCGAGCAGTTGCGGGGCATTGTAGAGACGCAGCAGAATAAAAAGGCTGATCCAGCCGCTCATGAAAAGCAGCTCCGCTCGACCAAAATGGCTTTGCCGACGGGTTGAGTGGACTTCTCCGGCAAAGCCGCGCGCCAGCATCGCCATATGGATGCGTTCGGCCCGCTCCCAGGTGCGCAGCAGCAGATGGCCGACCAGAGAACCGAAATGACGGATACCGAGCCCCCGCTTGCCGAAGGTGCGTAGCTGACGAGCCCGTGCGGTGCGCACGCCCTCATCAGTGAGGACAAATATGTAGCGGTAGAGAAAGAGCAGTTGTACGGCGAAAGTCTGCGGCATTTTCAGCTTTTCCAGTGCCTCACAGATTGCCGGAAAGCCGGTTATCGCAACCAGGATAATGGCGGCGCTGGCCGTGAGAATAGCGCGAACCAGGATCGAGATGCAGGAGATCCAGCCACCCCAGATATCGAGTGAACCGATCTGCATCAGTACCTGGCGGTCAAAGATCGGGTTGAACAGGCCGATCATCAGGGCGAAGGGAATCACAATGACGATTTTGCGCATGATATAGCCGAAAGGCAGGTCGCCGATTGCCATCAAAACTGCGGGATAGATCAGAAACGGTAGCATTGCGGATATCTGGTAGCGATCGAAAGAGACCACGCAGATGGTGAAGCAGAGCGTGGTCAGAACCTTGGCGCGCGAGTCGAGGCGATGGACGGGCGTCTGCCGCAGAGCGAGCAGATCGAGCTGTTTAAAATCGAGAAACGAGCCGTCGATTGCCAGCATCAGGGTTCCCCGTTGCCCGGATTATTTAGGAGGCTGATAATCACGTCGCTATTTTGCCTGTTGTGGATGTGCAGAAGTTCGTCTCTTTAAGAATACGCCGATCAGAGTGCAGATCACCAGGGTGAGCGTTCCGCCAATAATTCCGGAGAGGCTGGTGCCAACTCGCTCAGCGCTGGCTGTCTGGGCCGAATCTTCGCTGTGGCCCTCTTCTGCAGGCAGAGCATAGCCGGGAAGGATGCTGGTCTTCTCCTGCAGGTTGGCCAGTTTCGCATGTTCCTTGTGCTCCGTCTCCGGCAATTCGGCAGAGCCAGTGATCTTCGCAATTGACCATTCCAGCCCGTCAGGATTTTCGGAAGCGAACCAGGATAGCACACCGCCGATCAGTACGGTCGCGATCAGAAAAGCTGCCAACAGGGATTTTGTCGGCATCTTGCCAAGGGGCTTTTCCTGTAAAACACTCTCTAAAATATCCGGCCTGGCTTGATAGATAAAGGAAACAACCAGTGCTGTGACCACACCTTCGACGACGCCAATGCCGAGATGAATCGGCTGCATCAGCAAGACAAAGGCGTTGAACGGCAGGGCGGAGACCCCCGAAGCAACCGTTTGCAGCACAACCCCCAGAGAGCCGAATTGCAAGGCAACCACCGCAGCGATGATTGATGCGGTGACCATTCTGGCCTGGCGCGGCTCACGGCCGACCAGTTTTTTGTAGATGAAGGGATATGCGATAAAGGCCGGGAAAACACCGAGATTGAACATGTTGCAGCCTAAAGCGAGCAGGCCGCCATCAGCGAAGAAGAGGGCTTGTACCATCAGCACCGAGGCGATGGTCAGATAGGCCGCAGAGGGGCCGAGCAGAATGGCCAGCAGCAGTCCTCCGCCAAGATGACCACTTGAACCGGTTGCCGGGATGGTGAAGTTGATCATCTGCGCAGCGAAGACAAAGGCTCCGAGCACTCCCATGAGCGGTACTTTGCGATCATCGAAATCTTTGCGTACACGCGCCGAACAGTAAGCGATGGTTCCGGCGGCGGCCACCCAGAACGCTCCACCTACGGCCGGGGAGACGAGTGCATCTGCCATATGCATAGTGAGTTTTCCTTTTCGCTCCGCTGTGCTTGATTGGAGCTCACTTGTTCTCATGGGATCAAGTGAAATCATGCAGAAGCTACGGGATCTGTACGTAGCACAATATGTGCTTTCGTGACACTCTAGTGTTGCATGGGGGAGTTGGTCAAGGGGAAAGTGCTACGAATCGTAAAATCGTAGCACTGTAAGTTTCCTGATTCTTATGCTTGCTGTTTGACAATAAATTTGAGGGGTGATCTACAGGCCTTGCAGAGGGCTTGATAGCTACGAGAGATCTTGTTATGCATGATGCTGGTCAGGAGGTGCTCACGGCAGTTGCAGCTGTAAAGAAAGGGCCTTGGTACAATACGGGCCGACGTCGTCTGATAACTGTGGCAACGTTTTGGCTCAAGGTTGAAACAGGCCTGCATGACAGCTTGCCATTCCGGCCCATGTGGTCGCGGCCGTTGACGATTTTTACGGGCTTGCCAGTTGACGATCAGGTGGGCGACTTCGTGCGGAATGGTATTGCTCAGGAAATCATCGAGGTTTTCCGCAAGTAACTGATGGTTGATGCGCAGGTTGGTGTCACCGTTGCGATCAACCCTGGCCTGACCCGCACAGCGACCGCGTAAGGAGAAGTCGATGGCAGCATCAGGTAGCTTGATCGAGTAATAGTAACGGGCTCGATCTTCCGCTTGCCGGACCGCTGATTCGGCTTGTTGCCGAAGGTCTGAATTTGTTGGTTGCTTGGTCATGATCGTTGCACGGCATGATACAGACTGCTGGCTTTTGTCACAAGATATTCAATCTGCAGAGAATTCGCACTGTAAGGTTTTAATCAACTCTCGAGCGGGTTGATAGCCGGAATGGATGTTCAGAGCCTTTTCGCAATCTTCCAGAGCCTGCTGGTATTGTTGCATATCATAATGAGTCTGAGCCCGTCCAAAGTAGCTATCAGGGTGGCTTGGGTTGAGTCTCAGGGATTGATTGAAATCCTGCAGGGCCTTTTCAGGTTTTTTTAAAACGCGATAGCAGAGGCCGCGATTGGCATAACCCCGATCACTTTCCGGATCGTAGCTGATTGCGTTGGAGAAATCTTTGAGTGCTCGCTGGTAGCTGCCCGTGGCGAAGTAAGCCATGCCACGGTGGTTGTAGACCAGGCCGCGCATTTTACGGTCAAGTTGCATGCCGAGCAACTGCCCATAGAGGGCAATAGCATTTTCAAGATCGTGATTGCTGTGGGCTTTCAGGGCGCTCAGCATGGTCTTTTCCAGATGACTGGCCATGGTTGATGGCCTCGGATCTATTTGGCCGGGTGGCACTGTACTCGTAGGATGGGAGATGGCGATAAAGTCGGGGTCATGGAGATCTCGCTCAATCGTAGCGCGACGCTTGCGGTCGTGTTGACGGATATCTTTTTGGTAATCGCGAATTTCCTGAAAAATCAAGTCAGAGAGGGTCAGGGTCGCATTGAGAGAAGCCAGCTTGCGGCGAATCGACTGGTTCGGCAGTGATATGTCAGACTTGTAGACCAGCTCATGCTCCACTTCGGCCCAGGCCTCCTGTAATGTGGTCCGCAGCTGGATCTCACAGACTTTACGCACCCCTGGCATTGATCGTTCTGTCAACTGCGTGTCGAGGCGAATAGCCAGATGCACCGAATCGTAGCCGAACTCACGGAATGAATGCTGGTTGGCCTTGCGCTCTGTTTCCAGAATCTCAAAATGATTGGCAATGAGGCTGGAGACCGTTTCAATATCCTCGAGGAATGGGCAGACGATACGCAGACCGAAAAAATCGTTGATTGTCATCCTGCGGGAGTTGGTGCTGGTGGCATTCTGTTTGCGAAGCTTGTCAAAATACGCCTCAAAGCTTTTGACGCGATACTTGATCGCCGGAGTGAGACCCTGTTGCTCAAGGATTAAGCGAACATCCTGGGCGAGTTGCTGCATAGCCGACTTGTACCGCGGCAGCTGTCGATCATAAAGCGCTTTGGCCTTGTTCCGTTCCGGGAGCCGGGTATGGTTTGTTGCGGGGTCCTTCATGCAGAACTCCGTAGTTTTGAAGTGGGTAGTCCGAACTCTTACAGTGTAAGCCAAGATGGGCTTGAGGCAAGCGGGAGAAGGAGAACTGGCAGGACGGCAAGACCCTGTAACATGGGTTAGGACAGCAGCTTTTTAACCTTATCAATGAGTTGTTCTGCACTAAAGGGCTTACACAGAGAATCATTGACCATCGCTTCTTCGGCCAGCCCCTTGAGCTCCTGCTCCTCCTTGGAAGACATCAGGATAATAGGAATATGGGCACTTTTTTCGCGCTGCTTGAGCAGCTTGGCCTTTTTGACGCCGGACATGAGCGGCATGATGACGTCGAGTACAATCAGGCTTGGGGGATTGTTGCCGTAAATGATGTTGTTTGAATAAATGCCGCAGTTCGCTGTCGAGACAGCAAACCCTGCTTCGTCAAGATAATCACTGACCATGGCCAACAGCACAGGGTCATCATCTATGACCAGAATATGTTTTTTCATAATGTTCTCGAGCCTTGAATTCGTTCTTTACTAAAAAAATCAAGCATAACATTTAGAAGCATAGATTGCTCAATATTTTAATAGATTATCAAGTTGTTGTTGATTCAAAATCTTGCTTGTATCGTAGATGCATTTCAGGTGGATCATCGTTGCCTCACTCTTCAATTTAGAGATAGACTGAACGGCAGCATTCAGCTCGTCAGGAGTTTTGCCGAGGAAGATACCCTCTGTTACCTGTTTCTGCAGGGAGGTGATTTGCGGTGCGAGACTTTTAACTCCTGTCATGGTTTCTTTTCTGACCACAAGTAATTGCGTCTTTTGCTCCTCGCTGAGCTGTAATGTTGGATTATCCCATTGTTGCATTAACGTCTTTGTTAAGTGTGGAAGTTCGCTGGTGATCAAGAACGGAGATTGATTCTTCTTCTGATTGTCTGAATTGTTACCCTGCGCCATCAAGGTGGCACCTGATAGCGAAAATATTATGGTTATGGTCGCGAGGCACAGAATGATTTTTTTAAACATCTCGATGTTCTCCTTTTACCTTTGCTATAGAGGCGGGTCGTAAATCCAAAGCAAGCTTATTTAAGCGTTCCTGTTTAATACCCGTCTACTCTAACACAAGTGTACCTCCTCTGGTTGTCTTGACACTCCCGGGTTGCAAACGACTAAGGCCACCCCCAGAGGAGAGCAGCCTTTTCAGTTTTTCTCTTTCAGGGCCAGGCTTGAGCCTGGCCTTTCCGCTTCTTGCTTAGTTAAACATCTTTGCACCAAGGTAGGACAGTGCTGGCCAAGCGATCAGAGTAGCGGAGACAAAGGCGAAGACGCCGAGCACGCTCATGATGGAGATGGTGTAATTG
Organism: Desulfuromonadales bacterium; assembly: GCA_030640215.1. GTDB lineage: Bacteria > Desulfobacterota > Desulfuromonadia > Desulfuromonadales > BM103 > M0040. The sequence goes on along the minus strand of DAOWJU010000225.1, from coordinate 2,902 downwards.
GCTTTTACGGTATTGACGATATTGGCTGCGTTTTTCATGGCGTTGCTCCTATGTTTCTCTCGCTTGGCGAAAGAGTTGGTTGTTGAAGTTCAGGTTCTTAATTGAAAAGTTTCGCGCCGATGTAGGCGAGTGCAGGCCAGGCAATCAGAACGGCCGAGATGAAAGCAAATACGCCGAGAGCGGCAATGATCAGAACCAGATAACTACTTTTTACTGTGTCCATAAAGTTGCTTTGTGTTTTCATGACGACCTCCTGATCGGTTTGCTAGTAATTTGTTCCTCGTTGTTGATTAAAGTTTTAACATTAAGATAAACTCATGTCAACAAGAAAAGTTAAAATATTTTCATTTTCCAGTTTGGCTTTTCAACCCAGTAGCCCGTCGCTGCAACAGCCCTACCGAGAATCTAGCAAACCACCATCTCATCAGCAGCACAAACAAAACCAGACAGTCTCTTGTCTCGTTATCGGAAATCATATAAAACCACAGCTCTTAGGCGCACAACATGCCCAGCGCAGCGCAAGTCATTCTTTATGTTACTTTCTTGGGGCTTGGCAAGAAAGTGACCCGGTTGTCGGCCGGGACCGACGGTTAAAGCTTTAGATTGATCGTTTTCAATTTCTCCTCAGGAATGAAAAATCCTCCCGTGTTATTGAAGTGAGTCGTGGTAGTCTTATGGTGTGTTCGTTCAACTGATATGGGGATGACCTATGAGAATCATGGCAATACTGTTTGGGGCTTCTGCTTTTGTCTATTATGTGACGGGGCTCAGGGGTGGGTATTCCAGGAAAAAGCGCTTCTACTTTGCTCTGGGGACGTACGTCGTACTGTATTTAACAACTCTCCTTTTGGTTTTACTCGGTGAAAACAATCCCTGATCTTTGCGGGTTTCACAACAGAGACAGGGGATATCCATACACATTCAGCCCATCCGCACGCCCCTCGGGGGCTTGTCCTGATGTACCTGCTGCAACTTCACCTCGGCACCCGCCACAACCTCGCCCAAAGCTTCAATGATACCTTTCGCTTGTTTTCTGGCGGCTGGATCGTCCTGATCCTTGATAGTCACAGTGAATGTCAGTTTGTATTCGTTCATATTTTTTCCTTTGTCTCGCATCTGACCGCCAAGCTCTCGGTTCAGCGGTCGGGGCGTTGTTTACATGAGCGACAATATATAGACGAGCACTTTGGTACCCAAAATCATTCCGATCAGCCCGACCGGATAAACCGTTGCGTAAGCTGAAGACGGGTAGGATGAACTGGTGTACGAGTTTATGGCCGCGAGTCCTGGTGTGCTTGTCATGCCGCCGGTCAAGACACCGAGCATCCGCAGGAATGGGATTTTCAGGACATACTTGCTCATTGCAACGCAAGCCATCATTGGCGTTAACGTCACAATAAGTCCGGCTACAACAAGCTCAGCCCCTTGCGATGTTACCGTCTCAACGATCGTGGCACCGGTTTTGGTGCCAACCGTCGCCAGAAAGAACATGAGACCGAACTCCCTCAATAAGGCATTGGCAGTGGTCGGCATTTCCCAGATAAAGGGACCGGTTTTGTAGAGATAACCGAGAATGAGTCCCGAGACCAGAACCCCGCCGGTGACACCCAGGGAGAAACGACCGAGCAAGGGGAGGTTTAAGGGAACTTGGCCGAGGATAAACCCGGCGACCAGACCTATCAGGATGGGCAGAAGGCTGGCCTTGTATGTTTGCTTCACATCGTTACCGAGGATCCGACTTACATTTTTTAAGGCATCCTCTTCACCGACGGCATGAATGATGTCACCAAGATGGAGTTTGATCGTGGACGATGCAGGGAGATCGATGTCGTTTCTCGTTATGCGGGTCGCCTGGACCCCGAATGTCTCCCTCAGGTTCAAAAAGCCCAGCGTGTGACCCGCGGCGCTTTGCTTGGAAATGATAATGCTTTTTTTGGTCAGTACTTTGTTGAAGGCGATTTCGCCGTCGATGGGTTTCCCCAAAAACAGTTCGATTCGTTCCAGATCATTTTCGCGGCCCGCGATCCTGAGTTTGTCCCCTTCACGGAGAATGGTTTCACCCGTCACCAGGATAGGCTCCTTCGCGTCTTTACGGAGAAGACGAGTTAAGACCACGGGTGCTATCTCTTTGAGCTTCAGGTCAATGATTTTCTTGCCAAACAAATTGGTGTTGGTCACCTCGATGTGGTGAAAGGTAAAGGGTGGATTGTTCTCAGTTCGCTCTTTGTCGATGCTTATCTCTTCATTCTTGACATCGATGCGGAGGATTTTGGGCAGGAGATTCACAAAGACAATCACACTGATAATACCACCGGCGTAGGTGACACCATAGGCGGCCGCGGCATTCCCTTCCACAGCCTCAACGGCAACGGCAAGGCCCGGCGAACTGGTCAAGGCCCCGGCAAACAAACCCGCTCCAGTGGAAACGTCAAAATTAAACAGCCAACAACTCAATACCGTCATCAGTGCAGCAACGGCAATAATGGTCGCGGCTCCGATAGCGAGCTTAATCCCCTGCTTATTGAATGACGTGAAAAAGCCCGGCCCGGCGGTTACCGCGACGGAATAGATAAAAAGCACCAGCCCGAGAGTCTGGAATTCCGATGGCAACAGGTAGCCGAAGTGACCAAAGGCCATGGCAACGAAGATGATCGCCGCAGAGCCGAAGGAAAAAGACTTGAGCCGAATGTGGCCGAGGGCCTCACCGAGGATGATGATTGTGAAGAGCAGAAAAACGGAATTTGACAATAAGGCTGTCATGATGGCTCCGAAAAATACCGAAACAGAAAAAGGGCCAGCAATTAAGCTGACCCTTGAAAATTTATGGCTCCCCGAGTTGGACTCGAACCAACGACAAGCGGATTAACAGTACAAGAAACTGCACCTGTCATAGTGGCGTAAG
>DAOWJU010000236.1 GCA_030640215.1 Desulfuromonadales bacterium | reverse complement strand
GAGGACTGAACCTCCAGTTTAAGGGCCATCTCATTCTTTAAAAAATCATTGTCGGTTATCTGCGGGTACGAAGAATAAGCCACCAGCACTCCAACACCATTTGCCTCAATACGATTGCCTGTCACCAGCGGATCGGAGCGGCGATAAATATAGAGGCCGGTCTGATTGGCGCGCAAAAGGTTGCCACGAATCTGCGGACGCGCGGCACGATCAACCTGAATAGCAATTTTGTTCTCTTCGAAGCGGTTATTCTCCACCTTCGGATCACTGCCATGATAGGCGACCATCAGACCAATATCGTTTTTGACAAAGTCATTGCCCTGAAACGCTTGCGGCAGAGCGTGATAGAGATAAGCACCGTAGCGAAGATTATTTTCAAAGCGGCAACCGATCACAGCCGTTGTACTGTCGTCTTTTATGAACAGCCCGACTTTACGGTTCTCAACAAAGCGACAGTTGACAACCTTGCCTGCAGCCTTGCCACGCAACTCTATACCGACCTTGTTGCCAGAGAGCGTCAGCTTTTCCAGATGCGGCGCACCGCCCTGGACGAAAATGCCTGTGGCAGCGCCCTTGATAACGCAATCAGAGATACGCGTTGTGGCATCGGTACCTTTGAGGCGGAGACCTTCCCAGTTTTCCCCTGAGAACTCGGCCTCCTGCGCCACCAGACGCCCGGAAATCTCCAGTCGTGCCCCTGAGAAATGCAGCTTAGAGCCAGGTGCGATGGTCAAGGTCACCTCTTGCATGACCCGAACATCCTCACTGAAGGAGTGCTTGCCCGTCCACAAGGTATCCTGATCAATAACCAGGGCAGCGGCCGGTGTTGCGCAGATCAAAAGCAAAATTATGAGTAGACAGAATCTCACCAGAATTCCTTTACAACGATGGTACCGAGATCTTCACTGGCACCCTGTTTAACAATCACTTTGTGATCAGGCTCACCATCGAACGTGCCGACCCATTCACCAGGCTCCAAAGGTCCACCAAAAGCACTGCGAGCGCCAATGTAGTAGGTGCCACCACCGCTGAGAAACATTTCGAATTGACCGGCGCCACCGCTCGGCGCCGACATATGCACTGGTTTGCCCACCATGCGACTGTCTAGATAGGCGAACACATAAACCTCGCTGACCGGCAGATCATCAGCATCAACAACCTGACCATGCAAGACCGTATCCGTCTTGGCAAACACCCCGTCCGCTTGACGTTGGGCGTGAAGCTCCGCATCAACCTTGGTCAGTGCGAATTCATCCATGAGCAGACGTTCGCCGCTGCGCACATCAATCGGGTTACCCTGATAATGTGCATTCAGATCACCGGGAGCCAAAGCTCCGGAGCGACCGCCATCTACGCGCTTGCGGGCAACCAGGGAATAACGCCCGGCAGGCAGGTTGATGCTAAAGCGACCGACTTTATCCGTCTGCACCGCCTCGCCGTATGAGGGGCCGATCAGACCCGCATCGGTTTCGGTGTAGATATAGACGAAAGCCCGCGAGACCGGTTCGCCCTGATGAGTGATCTGACCGGAGGCTCCCGTTGCAGCATCAGCTACCGGCAGCCCTTCCCGACCCATCTCATGTAAATTGAAGCTTGCCATCGACGAGATCTCGTCCACCACCTGATGCGGATTGGCCGGCGACTCTGCCATCAGCATGCGGGTCCGACCATCGTCTGTCGACTCGCGTTTCTTGCCAATCACGAAATAGGAGCCTTCCGGTAGCAAGACCAGAAACCGCCCTTCGGCATCAGTGTAACCAACCGCAAAGGGCTGCACAGAACGATCCTTATCTGCTTTGAGATAAATCTCAACCTGTGCCGACTCCAGCGGTTGATCCTGAAAGAGGAGTTGACCGCTCAGGCCGCTCTCGCCTTCTGGAGTACAGGCGGAGAGCAAGCCGAGGAGGAGCATCGTTAATTGCATATATTTCAAAATTGTTTGTTTCATCATTTATCTACAGATCAATCAAAAGACAAATATCACAACAACCGCAACCACAATTTACGAAGCACCGTAGGATGCTGGTGAACGGAGTGAACCGCATCGCTTCGCATGTTATTCATCTGTTACATTCGTTCAAAACTGATGCGGTTCGTACCTCACCACATCCTACAGTATTGGTGAATGACAGCGTCTAGTTGGATGCGCCCCATCGATTTTGATCTTAACGCCCAACACTTTTAAAAACCGGAATCAACGCCAACAAATAAAGCAAAGTACCCACCAGTAAAGTCACCATAAAACCTGCATTCATAGCCACAACAACCGCCAGAATCGCCCCGAGCACACTCGTCGCACTATTAACCCCCCAACTCCATGGGACCAGATCATTGTCGTCGTGAAAGAGTCGCATGCCGATCGGCAAAGGCATTCCCATCAACAGGCCCAGCGGCACCAGCAGCACCCCGGCCAGTAAACAACGAGCAAAGACCGGCAGCCCCATGCAGGGATCGAGGATCGCGGAGAGGCCAAAGACATAGACGATAGAGAGCAAGACCAGTGCCAAAAGGATTTTTGGCAACCAGCGGTGCAAACGTTCAGATGGTAGGCGAGACGATAAGAGCGCGCCGATACCGGAACTGATCAGAAGCGAGCAGAGGATGACCGCCAGCGAATAGATCGGCGGACCCAAGAAAAGAATGAAACGCCGCAGCAGACCAATCTCGATAAACATGAAGCCGAGACCGAGACAGGCGAAGTAGAGTACCCTCCAACCACTACCGGACGTTTTCAACCCTTCCCTGCGCCATAAGATCAACGGCAAGATCAGAAACGCAGCCACGCAGGTACCAACCACAACCAGCAGATTACGCAAGGTCACAATCGCCCGATCTTCAAATTTGCCCTGTTCAGGAAAGCTTAAAAGCTTTATAAAATCAGCGGGTTTGAGCATGTAATAGAAAAACGGCCGGTCATCTGTAACAGGTCTGATATCGAAAGGGAAATCAGCATAAAACTCTGCACTGCCATTGGCGCGAATCAGCTCATGAAAAGCACCTTTGCCATTGCGGCGATCCGGCAGATAGACTTCCTGAAACTCCATATCAGCCATCAGGTCTCTCAGCTTCGTCAGCTCTTCCGCTGAAAAAGGCGTCTTTTTAAGCATGAAATTTGCCAGCCCGCGCTCACGCACCACAGCGATGTGAGCGGCCGGGTCAGCCACCCCCTG
>DAOWJU010000044.1 GCA_030640215.1 Desulfuromonadales bacterium | reverse complement strand
GAGGTATTAATCTGCAGCCAGACCATTTGACCATTGCTCAGGGGAAAACCCATAACCTGGTTGACAACAGACTTTCCGGTTCGCAATGTCACTGCCGAAGGGTGGTCCTCTGGACCATACATGCAGCCATCTTCATGAAAAACATCGTGCATCAGTTCGTGATGTAATTTGCCAATGATATCATCAGCCTTCATCTTCATAATTCGCTCAGCAGCCTGGTTACATTGCACAACTTCACCGTTATAACCAAGGATAATCAAGCCCTCGCCCATGGCAGAGATCAGAGAACGGAATCGTGCCTCACTACGGATCAGGCGGTCCTCTGCCTGCTTCATCGCGGTGATGTCACGAACAACAGTCAGCAAGCACTTTTCCTCATTCAGTAGCAAGGTACGTGCTGAAGCCAGTCCAGTCCGCACGCGACCAGCTTTGGTCTGCAATGACATCTCGAAATTCTCGACAAATCCTTTTTCCAGAATCAAATCCAGATACTTGTCGTGTTCGGCAAGGTTCACCCAAAGTTCTAAATCTAAGGTGCTTTTACCGATCATTTCTTCAGCAGTGTAACCTGTTAGCAATAGACAATTATCATTTACACTGACATTTTTTCCATCACTCAGCCGGGTAATCAGCACCGCATCAGGATTGGTCTGAAACACAGTACGGAAGCGGGATTCACTCTCTTTAAGCGATTGTTCACGCTCTTTGACCGAGGCGATCATCTCGCGAAAACTGCCACTTAAATCTTCCAACTCTTCGTAGTGAACCGTTTGCAGAGGCTGATCATAATTCCCTTTAGCGACCCCACCCACCACATCACGTAGCAACAGAACCGGTCGCAACATCCGCCGTGACAACCAGACCGCGAGCACAATACCCATACAAACGGCAGAAGTAAGAGCAGTGATCAACAGGTAACGCAAAGGGGCGACACCCTGCATTGCCGCCTGCATTGGCAAGCTGGCATAAGCGACCCAGCCCGTTATCGGAACCAGCCGAACACTTTCCAGCAGATTGCTGTCTTCATGGAGTTTGCCGGTTACCTCAATTTTATTATCAAGTGCGTCGCGCACTTCTGGATGCAGGCGCAAGTTATGCCGTTGCGAGGTGAGACCGGGCCGTGAATCTGCGATCAGAACACCGTGATGATCAAGCAGTGAAAACTGAAAGTCTTCTCCAGAATGCTCCAGACGTTCAATCAGTTCAGCAGAAAGCTTTTTCAAGCTGACGGTCCCAAGCAGGGTCCCGTTCTGCAAAGGAATGCCCAAAGTGATCGATGATTCAACAGTCATTGTCGAAAGAAAGGTATCAGACCATGTGTAACTTGGGAGCTGTGCTTGATTGATAAAGATTTCGTGTGCAGAGAGATCCAGACCCAGGTAATCCTGGCGGTGGCCCTCCTTGCCTTGAGACAGGCCGAGGTGAGTAATTCTATGCTGTTTATCAAGCAGGTAAATCGACTCGAAGTTACTTAATTCATTGATTGCCAGCTGCAGATACTGATTAATCTCAGCATCATTACGCAGAAGACTGGAGTTGAGAGTCTTTTCAACCAGGTCGAGACTTGCACTGGTATATTGAAGAAACTCGGTGGCTTCGTGACTGACATCCAGGGCATGAGCATCGAGCAAACTGAAAGTCGTTTCCAGATGTTTCTGCTTAAAGTACTGGATACCGAACAGGCCCAGCAGCAGAATTGGCAACACCGCAACAAAAACAAAATGCAGCGTCAATGATTGTTTGAATGATGCCGGGAATTTCATAATTATTCGACAACCTCAAACTGACTATTTTTGATCACGGTCAAAAAGAGCTTTCTTTCCACATCGCCATACTTGTCAACCGCCATTTTTGATTGTAATCCAGGGAACGAGCCAAGGCTGAGCAAAGCTTCTTTGAGACCGTTCCGGGATGGGTTCTTTTCCAGACCAGCAAAGAGGAACGACGCTGCATCGTAAGCAAGGGCGGTCGCAAATGAAGGGGCAGAGCCAAAGCGCTTGGTAAATTTTTCTTTAAAGGAGAGATAACGAGCATCTTGGCTGTTGGCATTAAAGCTGTGAAAAGCAGCCATACCGTTGACAGCCCGACCACCAAAACTGAGCAGATCTGTGGTCGAAGCCCATTCTGAAGAAAAAAGTGCGACCTTGCTCCCCAATTTACGAATTTGCTGGGCCAACAAGGCGGTGTCTATGGCGTTACTGAGCAACAACACGCCCTCAGGTTCTGTTGCCAACATGCGCTCAGCAATCGGCAGAAAAGGGACATCCGGCTGAGAAACGAATTCTTCCACAATGGTGATCTGTCCACCATTTTCCAGTAAGGCCTGTTTAAAAAATTTGAGCCAGATTTCTGTGAAAGCCCGGTTGGATACGTCATAAGCAACAGCGAACTTTTTCAGGTCCAAGTCTTGTATGGCATGGATGGCTATTTGTTGCGCGTTTCTGCTCAGCGGGGTCGTAACCCGCAGAAAGAAGTCATCCTGACCAGACAACTGATCCGTTTTGGCAGTCGGACTGACTGTAACTGCCTGACTTGAGTTAATCAAGGGTTGGACAACAACCGCCATAGAACTGGTCATCGGACCAATGATGGCGATGACATCCTCTTGAATCAATTCACGAATGGCTTGTTTGGCGCTCTCGGCATCCTGCCGGTCGTCCTTGATGATCAGTTCCACCTGGCGACCGACAATACCACCGGATCGATTTATCTCTTCAACGGCCAGAATGACACCATCCCGGCCAGCAACGCCAAGATCAGCAACGCGGCCAGTCAATCCACCAACAAAACCTATTTTCAGAGGGGGCTCTTCACTACAGGACGCAAGAAATAGGAAAAGACCAACCACCAGGATCGCAACAGGGAGATGTCTCAGCAATCGGATCATTCGACGCACCACGCATGGCCTCCTATGTTGAACTCACAAAACCTTCACAGCAGATAACAATAAACAGATCCCAGGCTGCTGCTATATCCGCCGATAAACGGAAGGAGCCATTTGTTTCAGGGGCAAGTTCAAACCGAGCAGAGTTTCCGAATGACCAAGAAAGATATAACGTCCCACAGTCAGGTTATCGGCCAACTTGGCCAACAGACATTCCTGAGTCGGTCGATCAAAATAAATAATCACATTGCGGCAAAAGATAATATCAAAAGGCTCCCGGAAGCCGAAATCGTCATCCATAAAATTGAGACGACGGTAACGTACCAGAGAACGCAATTCAGGCACGATACGCACCATGCTGCTCTCAGGCCCTTTTGATTTGAGGAGATATTTCTTTTTGAGCTCTATCGGGATGGGATCTGCTTTAACAGCCGGGTAAATACCCTGAACCGCTTTTTCAAGCACATCGGTGCAGATATCGGTACCAAGGATGTCGAACTGAAAATCCGGCATCTCTTTTTGATACTCTTTGAGCACCATGGCAAGGGTATAAGGTTCCTTGCCTGTAGAGCAGCCTGCGCTCCAGATACGCAACGGCTGATTGATTCCCGTGCCAAAGGATTCGACCAGAAAGGGCAGTGCGGATTTCACCAGATAATCGTAGTGGGCAGGTTCACGGAAAAAATCGGTTTTATTGGTGGTCACAACATCAATCAGCTTGACCAGCTCTTCGGTTGACTCCCCATGCGCAAAAACCAGATCGGCATAGTCTTCAAAAGTATGCAGATTATGAGCACGCAAGCGTTTGCGCAAGCGGGCTTCAAGCATGCTCCGTTTATGTGCTGGAAGTTTAATGCCGCACTGATCGTAAACCAGCTTGCTGAACCGTTCAAAATCCTTGTCGGTCAGTGAGGCATCAAACCGCTTTAAGGCGGGGTTGCTATCGCGGGGAGTTTCAGTCATTGCTACCTTCTCGCATAACAGGCTATTCGCCCAGAACCATCTTGACCACTTTAAGCAACTGTTCTGGCTTGAAGGGTTTGACAATCCAGCCCGAAGCACCGGCCTCTCGACCAGCCAGTTTTTTCTCTTCGGAGGATTCAGTTGTCAGCATGACAATTGGCGCAAAACGATGTGAGCCTTCTTCACGGATTTTTTTGATCAAATCAAGTCCATCCATGTTCGGCATATTCAGATCGGTAATCAGCATATCAACCTGAGCGCCTGACAATTTGCTCAATGCATCAACACCGTCCTCAGCTTCGATAACATCAAAGCCAGCATTGGCCAGGCTCATCTGTAAAACCTGACGTACGGTTTCTGAATCATCAACAACCAGAATACATTTTGCCATTGTCATTCCCGATATTTAAGTTAAGTGACAGTTAACATTTGAATTTCAGGTTCAGTGTAATCACGAAGCTTAAAAATAATACAAACTCGGCACAAATGCAAAGTATGTTCGCAGAGGCTATAGAGAGCAGACAGCCTTTGCAAGGTGGACACGCTGTGATAACCTTACATTTATCTTATGTTATCAATATGATTTCACTTTGGAGGGGCCGTTCATTATGCAACGACATCGAATTATGAACAACATCAATCACCTGTACCTGACTCTTGTTTTCCTCTTCCTCTCAACACTCCCGGGATACGCTGCCGAGTTGACCCAGCGGGATTGGATGGTCACACTGGTCGATACCGTCGGTTGGTCATACGGCCTCCCCGATGAGCCACAAGATCCCGACTACATCAATATTCTGACTGGTAACCGGGAGCTCCGCTTCGAAGCAGAAGATGTTTACTCCAAGGACGAAGACAATGTTTCGATCATGTCTTTTCGAAATTTCGGCGCCTTCGGTGGCAGCGGTTGGTTGCACGGTACCAGGAAGCCGACGGCTGTGCATCTACGCGTTTCTCTGCCAATCAGCGGTGAGTATAAAGTTCATGCACAGATACGTCAGGCGGGGCATCAGTTTTCCGTTGACGGCACAGTCATTGAAGTGGACGCCAAAGCTGAATTTACTTTGGTCTCTATCGGCACTTTTCAGATGCAATCCGGAGCCCAGGAGATTATTGTCACCCTGCCTCCGGGCGGTTCTATCGACTACATCACCCTCAAAGCACCGAATCTGGCGGCCATCACTCCCGCCGATGGGTGGCAACCGGATGAGACCCTGACATGGGGTGTTATACAGACCACCCTGTTACAGCTATTGGATCTGGCCGAACTTTTTCCGAGCAACCCGACGCCACTGGTGTTCGAAGCCGAAGAACTCGCGCAGGATGAAATCAAGGTTGTCAACATCCCTCACCTTGGCCATCCCAGCGGCGGTAAATGGCTGCGTACCGGACCTCTCCCGGCCAAGGCTAAATTCCCGATCAAACTTGCTGAGAGTGGATTTTACGACCTCTCACTGCGGGTCATGGGCAACCCGGTCGCCATCTCTGTCGGTGGCCACCAGGACATCAACCTCGAAGCAAAAGCTTACCTGGATGACTATACGTTCAAATCTCTCTTCCTCTTTGCTGGTGACAGCAATATCACCTTAACCCTCCCTCCCGGCGGCGGCGTGGACAAGTTGGTCCTGACAGGACGGCAGATCGACACCGCTTTACTGGAAACTCTGTTCGGGTTTGCACAACAGAACCAACCCGGAGCCAGAGATATCGACACTCTCACCTCACTTCTGGCAGCATTCGGCGTCAAGCGATAGCCCTTGAGACCCTTTGTGCTGCTGGCCGCATATGCGACCGGCGTTGCCATGGTGCGTTTTGTCGCGCCGTGGGACATGACCGGTTATGGTATGAGCATCGGATTTCTCCTGTTGTTATGGGCAGGTCTCTATCGTTTGCCCGCCTATGGTCCTCGTTTGCCCGACTGCGGTCCTCCCCGGGTCAGGCTTTGTCATCCATGGGTCAGGCTTTGTCATCCATGGGCCAGGTTTTGTCATCCACGCGCCGGGCGTCATTCTCCATGGGCTTGGGTTCCGCTCCTCGGCCTCTTGCTGGTTGCTGGCTTCCTCAACGCGTCTCTACAGCTTAAACCACCTGCTGTCGCCAACCATATCAGCCGTTTTGCAGACATTTCCCCACTGATCTTTGAAGGCACAGTCATTACTACTGAAAAAAGAGCCACAGGAGGCTACCGGCTTCTGGTTGAAATGCGCCAGGCCATGCAGAAACAAGCAGCGGCCACGGTTTCGGGAGAGATTCTGCTCTACATCAAGCAAGGAGAGTTGACGGTGAGGCCCGGTCAGATTGTCCGCTGGCGTTCTCGATTACGCCGCCCTTTTCGTTTCGGCAACCCGGGAGAGTTTGACTATCCGCTTTATCTTGCAGCCCGTGGTGTCTATGCCACCGCGTTTATCGCTCACGCTGAGGATCTGGCTGTGCTGGTCAATCACCCGGAACAGCAGAGTAAATCGTTGGACAACTTGCGGCACACGCTGGCCGCTCATATCGAGAAGACCGTCCCCGAAGATGCCGCAGGACTTGTGCAGTCACTCTTGCTCGGCATCCGTGGTGGTGTCAGCAAGGAGCAACGTCAACTCCTCTCTGCAAGCGGCGTCGCCCACCTCTTTGCAATTTCTGGCCTGCATTTCGGCTTGCTGGCACTCCTGCTCTACCAGATGGGCAAGTGGCTCTACACGCGCAGCCAGCGCTTGATGCTCTGGTGCCCGCCGCAACGCATTCTACCGGTACTCCTGATCGTTCCTCTGGCAGCGTACCTGTTTTTGACCGGCAACGCCTGGGCCACCCGACGGGCCTTTCTGATGGTCTCTCTGTTCGCCTTGCTCTTTGCAAGTGGTCGTCGCACTCCAGCCTTCGCGCTGCTGGCGACAGTAGCTCTATGCCTGCTGCTCTTCAATCCGTTGGCCCTGTTTCAGCCCGGCTTTCAGCTTTCCTTTGCCGGAGTAGCAGGTATTCTGGCCTGGTTGCCTTGCTGGCAGAGACCACTCGCCACGCTTTCGAAACCGATCCGTTGGTCACTCACTCTGATTTTAACCACCACGGCGGCGACTCTGGCAACAGCACCGGCAACGCTCTGGCATTTTCACCAGCTCGCTCCTGCTGGGCTGCTCACTAATCTGGTTGCGATTCCCTTAATTGCCTGGGGTGCTGTTCCTGTGGGCCTGGTCAGCATGGCAAGCTTGCCCTTTTCCACTCTGCTCGCTGACTGGGGCCTGTTGCTCTCTGCCAAGTTGGTCACCATTGCGATCAACGTGGTCGCTATCATCTGCCAGTGGCCGGGACTGGCTGCAATCACACTTTATCTCACAGCATCCACTCTGATTCTTCTGATCGGAACCCTCTTTATTTTACTGCCCTTCGGCAAAGAGAAACGTCACTGGCTTTGCCGACTGGCCATTCTGTTGACAAGCCTGGGAGGAGCCTGGCTGGCACAACCACAAGTTGCTGACTTTCAGGTCACAGCCTTAAGCGTCGGTCAAGGCGACGCTACTCTGGTTTCTCTGGCTGACGATATCCACTATTTAGTTGATGGCGGAGGTCTGCCAGGATCGAGCATCGACCCTGGAGAGCAGCTGATCGCACCAGCCCTTGGTCGTATGGGCGTTGATCATCTACAGGGAGTTGTTCTCACGCACAATCACCCTGACCACAGCTCCGGCCTGACCTATATTCTGCGACACTTTCCGGTTGAAAACTTTTACTTTGCCGGAGAGCTTGCCAAGCTCGCACCGGAGTTATTGGAGGTGTTGCAACAACGAAATGTGACCATGCAGCGCCTTGATGAAGGTTGGACTCACCTGCATGAAGGCTGGCCGCATCGGCATGATACGAAGCAGACTCTCAGTCTCTTTGCGCCATTGCAAAGTTCGCGGGACATAAATGAGCGTTCAATTGCCGTCTTCGCTGGCAATCAGCAAGACGGTGTCTTATTGACTGCGGATCTGGGTAAGAGAGGTCTGCAGCAGCTGATTGCAGTAGGGCTTCCTGGCCGCGCCTCACTTTTAAAATTGCCACACCATGGCAGCCGCCACGCTCAACCAAAGTTGTATCTTGACTGGGTAAAACCTTCAGCAGCGTTCGTCTCGGCGGGGCGTGGTAATTCTTACGGCTTCCCACACCAACAAACCATCGAGGCATGCACGACACAACAGGTGCCACTTTTCAGAACCGACCTGGAGGGCATGCTGACTTTTCATATAGTCAACGGTCAATGGCAACGGCAGAGGCCGAGTGTTATGGCAGACAGGGCGTTATAACAGGCGGGGCGTTATAACAGGCAGCGCGTTATAATTTGACTCATTTCAAGGAGTTTGGTAGCTTAAAACCTTCTTAAACTTGGGACCTGATTATGCCAAAGCCAAAGATTCTGATTGTTGATGATGAAGTTTTCTTCCGGCGTCTCTTGACCGAGATTCTCTCCGAAGGCGACCTGTATGAGATTGAAGCGGTCAGTTCCGGCAAGGAAGCTCTAGACTACCTGGCTCACAAACAGGTTGATGTCGTCCTGACCGACATGGTCATGCCTGAGATCTGCGGTCTGGAACTGATCCGCCGTACCCGCTCGCTGGATCCAGCCCCGGACATTATCCTCGCCACCGGCAACGCCACTGTAGAATCAGCCATACAAGCCCTGAAAAGCGGGGCGCGTGATTACCTGCTCAAACCATGCAATCCAGAACAACTCCGTCATACCATAAAGGCCTGCGTTGAACAGCGCAACCTGATCGCCGAGAATCAGCTGCTCCAGAGCCAGATACGCCTCTACCAGAAAGGTCAGCATCTTTCCGGTCAAATCGACGTCGATACACTTTTCCAGGAGTCTTTAAACACCCTGCTGAATGAGCTCGGTCATGGCCGTGGCCTGGCATACGTATCAAATCAGAGCAGCATCAGCCATATCGGGGCAAACGGCTTTGAGGAGGAACAAGCCAGACGCTTGGCCGAGTTGCTGGTTAAGAGAACATCACAAATGGAGCAGGCAGAAAGCCTGCAGGTTGCCGACTTCCCGGAGATTGCTGAGGCATTCAAGGATCTCTCTTGCCTCTGGGTTTTTCCGATGAACGGGGAGAATCAGGAGCATGGCGCTCTGGTTCTCTGCAATCCAAGCGGCTCTGAATTTCCGGAAGCTCTCCCTAAAAAGAACCTGACGTTCCTGGCCGACCAGGTGGAGTTAGGCTTCCGCAACGCCTGCCAGTATCAAGGAACCCGCGAGCTCATTTACACCGATGATCTCACCGGACTTTATAATCATCGTTACCTGCACATTGCCCTCGAACAGGAGATTCGTCGTTCAGAGCGATATGGCCTGGAATTTTCCCTGGCCTTCATCGATCTGGATCTTTTTAAAGGTATCAACGACGAGCATGGTCACCTGGTCGGCAGCGGAGTACTTCGACAGATAGGAGAGGTGTTGCGCGAATGTGTCCGTGACGCCGATACGCTCTTTCGCTATGGCGGCGACGAGTTTACCGCCCTGCTGGTAGAAACCGACACGCGTGGAGCCAAGATTGTTGCCGAGCGTATTCGCTCCGCCATTGAAGAGTTCAACTTCAGCGTTGGCAAGGGCAAAACCTGTCGCTTGACAGCGACAGTAGGCCACGCCACCTATCCAATTCACGCGACAACCAAGAATGAGATGATTGACCTTGCTGACAAAGCGATGTACCTGGGTAAAAATGACCGAAACGTTGCCAAGAGCGCCTCGGAGATTCGCACAACATGATCCACGCCCTGATTGCTTTACCCCTCATCCATGCTCCCCACCTAAAACGGACAGCTAAGAATCTAGTGCGAAAAGACCGGAACCTCCAGTTAATGGGTTGACGGACTGTGTAAGAACGAGTAAAAACCCTACTGTGTTAGAACTTGAGGTTACAACCAAAGCGTTTAACTTTGCGTCTTGCTATATTTCCTTTGCGCCTTATGCGTTACGCCTTTTCATATTCGATTGAAAGTATCGGAGTATTTATTCCATGAACATTACTGGCATCAAAGGCATGAACGACATTCTGCCCGGTGACATTGAGACCTGGCAGTATCTTGAAAAACAGGCACGCCAGGTTTTTGGTGCCTTCGGCTATCGGGAGATCCGCGTGCCGGTCGTCGAAAAAACCGAGCTGTTCTGCCGCTCAATCGGTGAAACCACTGATATCGTTGAAAAGGAGATGTACACCTTCAGCGACAAAGGCGGCACCTCCATGACTCTGCGACCTGAAGGCACAGCTCCCGTTGTGCGTTCCTTCATTCAACATAAACTCTATGCTCAGGATCCAGTCTCAAAGCTTTACTACATCGGCCCGATGTTTCGTCACGAACGTCCTCAGAAGGGCCGTTATCGTCAGTTTCACCAGATCGGTGCAGAAGTAATCGGCGTTGATGATCCGAAAATCGATGCCCAGGTTCTGGCCATGCTCAGCCACTATTTTGCGACGACCAAAATTCCCGATGTCGCCCTGCAGATCAACTCACTCGGCTGTCCAGAATGCCGTCCCGACTACCGCGAAGCTCTGATCAAATTCCTCGAACAACGCATCGAAGTACTCTGTGCAGATTGTCAACGCCGCTATACCACGAATCCACTGCGCGTGCTGGACTGCAAGGTTCCCGGCTGCAAAGAAGCAACCGTTGACGCACCTGCCATGCTCGACAACCTCTGCATTGGCTGTGATACCCATTTCAGCCAGGTCAAAGAACACCTTGACGCGTTGTCGGTAGACTACACGGTCAATCAGCGCATGGTGCGGGGACTTGATTACTACACGAAAACAACCTTTGAAATGGTCACCAACAGTCTCGGCGCACAGAATGCCGTTGCCGCTGGCGGCCGTTACGATGGTTTGATCAAAGATCTGGGTGGCCCGGCTCTGCCCGGCATCGGCTTTGCCATCGGCCTCGAGCGTCTGGCCCTGATGCTTGGCGAACAAAGCATCGAGCCACCTCGCCCGGAGCTCTTCATAGCAACTCTGGGAGAAGCAGGCACCAAGGCTGGCTTTGCCATGCTGACACGGCTGCAACGCCAGGGAATTCTGGCTGAGATGGAATATACCGGCAAGAGCCTTAAGGCCCAACTGCGCCGTGCCGACAAGTTAAAAGCACGTCGGGTTCTGATCCTTGGTGAAGATGAGTTGTCGCGAGGGGTTGCGCAAATACGCAATATGGATAAAAGCAGCCAGGAAGAAGTTGATCTGAACGGGCTTGAAAGCCGCCTGCTCAGCGAAATAAATGGCGAGGCTGATGGCGCTTGACGCTCCTGATGAGCATCGATATAATTACTGCTTGCCTTAAACCTGAGGGAAGCGTTGACAACACAAGTGTAATACCACATTTATTTTTAAGGAGTTATCCCCTTGAGCGACATACTCGGAGACTGGAAAAGAACTCACTACTGCGGCGATCTACGCAAAGAAGATATCGGCAAAGAAGTTTGCATTATGGGCTGGGTGCACCGTCGGCGTGACCATGGTGGCCTGATTTTTATCGACCTGCGTGACCGCACTGGCATCTGCCAGATGGCCCTTGACCCGGACCGCGACCCGGAAGCACACGCCAAAGCAGAAGCGATTCGCAACGAGTTTGTCATTGCTGCCATTGGCACAGTCTCACCGCGTCCAGATGGAACAGTCAATCCGAAGATGCCGACCGGTGAAGTCGAAATTGAGATCAGCGAACTGCGCATTCTCAATCCAGCCAAGACCCCGCCCTTCATGCTCGACGAATTTACCGAAGTTGCCGAGAACCTGCGTCTC